>JAGBUT010000250.1 GCA_017630695.1 Clostridia bacterium | reverse complement strand
TCATTATGAAAGGCATCAGATGGCTCACCAATATTCCGTTCCACTATATTCTGAACTAATCTAACCCCAGCGAAGGGAGTAAACTCTTTTGGATAAATTTCAGTATAAGCTTGAAGTTTTTGAAGGCCCGATGGATCTTCTGCTTCAGCTGATCGGTAAAAAGAAATTAAGCATCAACGACGTTCCGATTATGGAAATCATTGAGCAGTATCTTGAATACGTTCGTCAGATGCAAGAGGATAATCTCGATATTTCAAGCGAGTTCCTTGAAATGGCGGCAAGACTTCTCTACATCAAAACGGTTTCACTTCTGCCTGTTCACGAAGAAGCAGAGAAGCTAGTTGAAGAGCTTCGCGGTGAACTGACGGAGTATCAGGACTGTAAGCTTGTTGCAGGTCAACTTCAGCAGCAGGCAAAGGGCTTTGAATTCTATGGCAGAGTGCCCGAAGAGTTTGAGCCTGATATGACCTATACCAGAACTCACGAACCCGTTGAGATTTATAAAGCCTATCTTGCAGCAGTTGGTAAGGGTATGCGTCGCTTGCCTCCGCCGATTGAAGCGTTCAAGGGCATTGTTGCTCACAAGATTGTTTCGGTTGCTTCGAGAATCAGTGTTATTATCGACAGATTCAGAAACAGCAAAAAGCAAAAGTTCGCCGCCTTCTTTGAGGGGTCGGAATCACGCTCCGAAATGGTTGCAACCTTCCTTGCACTTCTTGCAATGGCAAAGGCAAAAAGAATTCAGTTTGACGGCAGCGGTGATAACGTTGACGTAACCTTGCTTCAGGGCAGAGGGGAGAGTATTGAAATTGACGAATGAACAGATTCGTGCGGCGTGCGAAGCGATACTTTTTGCTTCGGGAGAGCCGCTTGAGTGTGCAAGAATTGCAGAAGCACTTGAGCTTGATATGGATACCGTTTCAGGTGCACTGTGGGAACTTGCAAGAATACTTGATGAGAGGGGCAGCGGTATATGCCTTCTTCGTCTGGGCAGTAAATATCAGCTCTGCTCAAGAGTTGAATATGCACAGCAGGTCAGAAGTGTTCTCGACATCAAAAAGAATGCTCCGCTTTCACCTGCGGCTTTTGAGGTGCTTGCGGTTGTTGCCTATAACCAGCCCGTTACCAAAGCTTACGTTGAGCAGATAAGAGGTGTTGATTGCTCCGGTGTTATCTCAACCCTCTGTCAGAAAGGTTTGCTTGAAGAGAAGGGCAGACTCGATCTTCCGGGCAGACCTCTGCTTTACGGCACAACGCCCGACTTCCTTCGTTGTTTCTGTATTTCATCTCTTTCGGAGCTTCCCGAGTTACCCGAAAGACCCGAGGTTGACGATCTGCAGGATGATGAAATCAACAACGAGCAGGGTGAACAGATCCGAAGCTTTTTCCAGGCGGATGATGATGAATAAATTGATTTTGAAGGAGGAGACAGCTTGACAGCGCTATACATAATTCTCGGAATCATTGCGTTTTTCGTAATTCTTCTTTCAATCAAGCTTGCGGTAACCGTTCATTATGAGGGTGACGTTGCTCTGAGTATTCAGTGGCTTTTCATCAAAATCAACATTCTCCCCAAAAAGGAGAAAAAACCTAAAAAGAAAAAGAAGGAAAAGCCGAAGAAAGAAGAAGAACCCAAGCAGGAAGACGAAAAAATCAAAGAACCCAAAAAGAAAAAGGGCGACAATATGTTTGTCCGATTCTATAAGAACCGCGGCGTTGACGGTGTTGTTCAGCTTCTGAAGGATGCAGTTGCAGCTCTCGGCGGAATGTTTGGCAGAATCGGAAGAGCCTTTCTTTTTGAGGAACTTTATGTTTCACTTAAAGTCGGTGGTGCAGACTCGGCAGATACCGCAATCAAATACGGTGAGATTTGTTCGGGAGCATTCCCTGCAATGGGTCTTTTCGTAAACAAAGCAAGAGTCAAAAAGTACAGCATTGAAATCGTTCCCGATTTCATTTTCAACCAGACTGAAGCAAAGCTTCATACGAAGATTTCCTTCAGACCTATCAAGTTCATCAATGCGGTATTCGTACTCGTATTTGAACTTCTGTTTAAAGTCGTATTTAAACTGCTTAGGCACAGTGGCGCTCCCAAAGAGGAAAACGTGGAAAAGCAGGATAATAAATAATTTTTTCAAATATCAGAAAGGTGGCAAACAAAATGAAAGAACAGTCAGCATCAGGAATCCTCGGCACATCAATCGAAAAAATCAAGGACCTCGTAGATGTAAGCACCATTATCGGTGATCCCATCAAAATCAGCGAAACTCTTCAGATTATCCCTGTTTCAAAGGTAACATACGGTTTTGCATCAGGCGGCACAGACTTCCCCTCAAAGAATAACACAGAGCTCTTCGGTGGCGGCGGCGGTGCAGGTATCACAATTTCTCCCGTTGCTTTCCTCGTTGTTAATAACGGCAGCGTAACGGTAAGATATCTCAACGCAGCTGAAGGCTCAGTTGAAAGAGCGATCGGCATGATTCCCGACGTTGTTGATAAGGCAACAGAAGTTATCACAAAGCTTAAAACAAAAGATAACACCGTTGAAAACGCAATCAACGATTATATGGAAGGCGAAAAGGCATAATTATTCAGCCTGATAAATCATATATTGAAATAGTGTTGCACCCAATGAGGTGAAGCTATTGCAATATGTGAGGATGAGGCTTTGTGAAAAAAATAATATCTGTTATGACGGTTGCGGTGATGATTGCATTGACTGCGGTTATTCCGTCGGCTTCAGGTTTAAGCGTAAGCGCTGAAAGTGCAGTGCTGATGTGCATTGAAAACGGTGCAATCCTTTTTGATAAGGATGCCGATAAACGTTTGTCAATGGCAAGTACGACAAAGATTATGACCTCGTTACTTGCTCTCGAATATGCACAGCCGGAAAAAGAGATTATCGTAACGGACGAAATGATATCTGTGGAAGGCACTTCTATGGGTCTCGTTGCCGGTGACAGCGTCTCATTGAGGGAGCTTGTTTACGGAATGCTTCTTCAATCAGGAAACGATGCAGCTAATACTGTTGCGACGGTTATCGGAGGCAGTGAAGAGCGCTTTGCCGAAATTATGAATGCCCGTGCCAATGAAATCGGAATGGTAAACACACATTTCGTAACCTCATCGGGTCTTGACGATGATGAGCATTACTCAACGGCATACGATATGGCTTTGCTTACGGCTGAATGTCTGCATAATCCCGAATTCGTTTCAATATGTTCACAGAAAACTGCAAAGCTGACCTATGGCAACCCGCCTTACTTACGCACTCTCACCAATCATAACCGACTTTTGTGGAGCTATCCCGATGCAATCGGAGTTAAAACAGGCTTCACTAAAAAAAGCGGCAGATGTCTTGTCAGTGCGGCGAAAAGGGGAGGCATAACGCTTGTTGCGGTAACTCTTAATGCTCCTGATGATTGGGCAGACCATAAAAAAATGCTTGACTACGGTTTTTCCGTTTGCAAATCAGGTTTGTTGCAATCAGATTTGTCGGGCATAAGAGTGAACGTTTGCGGTTCGGATAAAACATCGGTTGCTCTTCGCCTTTCGCAAGAAAAACAAGGGCTTGCCGATTGCGATTGCATTCTTTTGCTCAAACCGATGGCATATGCCCCCGTCAGTGAGGGCGATATCCTCGGCAAAGCGGTGTTTGTTTCGGATGAAAAAACAGTTGCCGAAATTCCGATCGAGGCAAACGAGGATGCAGAATATTTGCAGATACAATCCGCCAAAAATGAAAAAAGTTTTTTTACAAGGCTGTATGAAAAAATAAAAGAATTTTTGTTTCAGAGGTGAAATCGGTTTGGCCGATAATAAAGTCAGACTCCAGAAGTTTCTTTCCGAGGCAGGTGTTGCCTCAAGAAGAAAAGCAGAGGAAATGATAAAGGCCGGCAAGGTAAAGGTAAACGGTCACGTTGCACAGGTTGGCGACAGCGTTGACCCCAGAAAAGATACCGTTACCGTAAGCGGCAAAAAAGTTAGAAAAGAAGGCTCGCTCCGTTATATCCTTCTCAATAAACCCAGAGGATACGTTACAACAACCGATGATGAGCTCGGCAGAAAATGTGTTCTTGAGCTTGTTTCGGACATTAAAGAGAGAATCTATCCCGTCGGCAGACTTGACAGAGTTTCCGAAGGTGCACTGATTCTTACTAACGACGGTGCTTTTGCTAATGCAATGATGCATCCTTCAAAGCACGTGCCCAAAACTTACAGAGTTACCGTACGTCCAGCAATTACAGCAGAGCAGGTTGATATTCTTGCAACAGGTGTTGAAATTGACGGCAGAATGACAGCTCCTGCAGACGTTCGTGTGCTTTCAAAAGAAGAGGGCAGAGCAGTTATTGAAATCGTGCTTTACGAAGGCAGAAACAGACAAATCCGCCGTATGTGCGAGGCTCTTGAGCTTGAGGTTGCAAGACTTCGCAGAATTGCGGTTGGCTCTGTTAAGCTTGGTATGCTTCAGACGGGGGAATGGCGAGACCTTACTCCCGAAGAGGTTGAAAAGCTTCTCAATCAGGCAGGAGTCAAGAAGAAGGGCGGCAAATAATATGTTGACTTTTCTTCCCGACCACGAGCAGGATAAATTCCGTTTCAGAGCATATGATTCGGATAAGGAAATCGGTGTATGCACCTTCATAAGCGAAGGCTACAAAATGTTTTTCCTCTCAATGGAATGTGAGGATGATATTGTCGCAGAGGGCCTTGCAAGAGCTGCGATGAACAGTGCCGCAAACCGCAATGTATATCTCGCTTATATTCCGAGGGAGCTTTTCCGACCTGCGTTTGCAAGGCTCGGATTTAGAGACGAGGAAGGCTCGTTCGTTGAAATCCCCGAGGCACTTGCAGGCGGTTGCACCTGCTCACACAATTAAATTTGGAGTGTAATTGAAATGATAAAAAGTATGACCGGTTACGGCAGGAGTCAGATGCTTGTCGACGGTATGAACATAACGGTTGAGGTAAAGAGCGTCAACCACAGATATTTTGAGTTTTCCTCAAGGCTTCCCAGAAGCTACGGCTTTCTTGATGAAAAGCTGAAGAGCTTCTTTATGGGTAAGCTTACAAGAGGTAAGATGGAATGCTACGTGCAGATTGAAACGGTTGAAGAACCTGACACAATCATCAGCGTCAATCATCCACTTGTAAAAGGTTATCTCGATGCTTATAAAGAACTTTCCGATACCTACGGTCTTGAAAACAACATCAGGGTTTCGGATATCTCAAGAGTCAGCGATATTTTTTCAATCCGTAAGCAGGCTGCAGATGAGGATAAAATCTGGGCGGCGGTGCAGACCGTTGCTGAAGAAGCACTCAACGGCTTTGTTTCAATGAGAGAAAGAGAAGGCGAAAGACTCAGAGAGGACGTTCTTTCAAGGCTTGAAACAATTCTTGATAACGTCAGCTTTATTGAAGAGCGTTCTCCCGAAACCGTCAAGGAATATAACGAAAAACTTCTTGGCAGACTCAGAGAGCTTCTTGCAGATGCACATATTGACGAGCAGAGAATTTTGACAGAGGCAGCTATTTTTGCTGATAAAATTGCAGTAGCAGAGGAAACAGTCAGACTCCGCAGTCATATTTCGCAGATGCGTTCATTTCTCGAATCCGACGAAGCTGTCGGTAAAAAGATGGATTTCCTTATTCAGGAATTCAACAGAGAAGCCAACACAATCGGCTCAAAGGCACAGGATGTTGAGATTGCACGCAGAGTTGTTGCGGTCAAGGCGGAAATTGAAAAAATCAGAGAGTAGATTCAAAATATTGAATAAAACGGAGGCAGAAAATGAAGCTGATAAATATCGGTTTCGGCAATATGGTCAACGCAAGTCGACTTGTTGCCATTGTCAGCCCCGAGTCTGCGCCTATCAAGCGAATCATTCAGGAATGTAAAGAAAAAGGAACGCTTATCGACGCAACTCACGGCAGAAGAACAAGAGCTGTTATTATAACTGACAGCGACCACGTTATTCTTACTTATCTCCAGAGCGAAACCGTTGCAAACAGACTCAACGATGAGATGGAGGAGATTGAAGAAGAGGAGGATGAAGAATGAGCGAGAAAGGAATTCTTGTTGTTTTTTCAGGTCCTTCAGGTTCAGGTAAGGATACCGTTCTCAACGAACTTGTGAAAGCAGATTCCAACGTTAAGGTTTCTGTTTCAATGACAACCCGTGAAAAGAGAGACGGCGAAATCGACGGTGTTCATTATTATTTCGTAACAAGAGAATATTTCGAAAAGAAAATTTCCGAAAACAGTATGCTCGAATATGCGGAATATGCAAAGAATTATTACGGCACACCGGCAGAACCCGTTGATGAAATGCTTTCACAGGGCAAATCGGTTATCCTCAAAATTGAAGTTCAGGGAGCCGAACAAATCAGAAATCGCTATGACGACGTCATCAGTATTTTTCTTATGCCGCCCTCATTGAGAGTGCTTGAGCAGAGACTCAGAGGCAGAGGCACAGAGGATGAAGAAACAATTCAGCACCGTCTTTTTATTGCAAAGGAAGAAATCCGTAAAGCATATGATTATGATTACGTTGTTATCAACGAGTCAATCGAAAGCGCAGTAGCGGATATCGAAGCAATTCTTTGTGCGGAAAAATGTAAAATTGAAAGAAACAAAAAAACAGTAAGTGAGGTAATCAACAATGTTTAATCCCGATCTCAGAAACGTTCTCAAAGACCATCTCAGCCGTTATTCTCTTGTAACAGCAACAGCAAAAAGAGCAAGAGAAATTTCAGAAATGGCATATGAAGAAAAGGATCCTATCACAGAGAAGCCTGTAAGTCTTGCTCTTGAAGAGATTCTTGAAGGCAAGTTCGTAATCGTTGAACCCGAAGAAATCAGAAACATCTGATAGGATTTTTAAACTCAAGCGAGGGGAGTGATAATCAAATGAAATATGCGAAGGTAGCCGTTGAATCGGCTGTGTTTACTTTTGACAAAGCGTTTGATTATGCCATTCCCGCAGAGCTTGAACAAAAGGTGAAGAAAGGTTGCAGAGTTACCGTGCCTTTCGGTAACGGAAACAAAAAACGTCTCGGAATAGTTTTTGACCTTTCCGACGTAACCGAAAGCAAAAGAATCAAAAAAATTGCCGAAGTGCTCGATGAAGAGTCACTTCTGAACGATGAAATGCTTTCACTTGCCGAATGGATTAAAGACAGAACTTTCTGCACCCTTTATGAAGCCGCCAAGGCTATGCTTCCTACGGGAATCAATCACCGTATGGTGCTTTCATATGCACCGAATCCCGAAGCCGACGTAACAAAAATCGATGCCCTTGAAGGCAACGAAAAGGAATTTTATGCCCACGTTGCTCACAAAGGTGTTTTTGTTAAAGCTGATTCCGTTTTCAAAGCGATGTGCATCAAACCCGATAGCGAAATTCCGTTATCGCTTGTTCGCAAAGGACTTCTTCTCACAAGCAGTGATGCGGTGAGAAACCTTGGTGACCTGACCGTAAGGATGATGCGCCTTGTGCCTACGGAAGAGAAAATAAAGCTCACACCCAAGCAAAAGCAGATTTATGACGTGCTTTGTGACGTTGGCACGGCAAGTGTCAAGGAGGTTTGTTATTTTACGGGTCTTACTCCTGCAGTGGCAAACGCCCTTGTCAAAAACGGTGTTGCCGAATATTTTGAGCAACCAGTTATGCATCTGCCTGATTTTACAACCGAAGAGGGTGTACGCACTCCGATTAATCTGACCGATGAGCAGAAATCCGCCTTTGATAAGCTGACAGCTCTTGCTTCAGGTGAAAAAGCAGCGGCATCTCTTCTCTACGGTGTCACGGGAAGCGGTAAAACTTCGGTATATATGAGTGTTATTGACGGTGTTGTAGACAGCGGTAAATCCGTTATCGTTATGGTGCCTGAAATCGGTCTCACACCCCAGACTCTTTCGCTTTTCTGCAAGAGATACGGAAGCAACGTTGCTGTTTTTCACAGTGCACTTTCCGTCAGAGAAAGGCTTGAAGAATGGAAGAGGGTCAAAAAGGGCGAGGCAAAAATCGTTATCGGCACAAGAAGTGCGGTGTTTGCTCCGCTTGAAAATATCGGTCTCATTATCGTTGACGAAGAGCAGGAGCATACCTATAAATCCGAGCAGACTCCGAGATATAATGCGATTGACGTTGCAAAATATAGAGTCGCTTTCAGCAAAGGTCTGCTGATTCTCGCATCCGCAACTCCGAGCGTTGAGAGCTATGCATCCGCATTAAGCGGCAAATATGAACTCTGCACTCTTAAAAATCGTTACGGCAATGCTGTTTTGCCCGAGGTATTAACGGTTGATATGCGAAGCGAAGAAAAAGCAAATGGAAGCAAAGCCATCAGCAAAACGCTTTATGATTCGCTGAAAAGCAATCTTGAAAACGGCAGACAGTCAATTCTGCTTATCAACAGAAGAGGCTTCCATAACTTTGCGGCTTGTAATGCCTGTGAAGAGGTTATAAGCTGCCCGAATTGCAGCATTTCAATGACTTATCATACGGCAAACAATCGCCTTATGTGTCATTACTGCGGATATTCTGTTCCGTTTTCAAGCAAATGCCCGGAATGCGGCGAGGATGCCGTAAGATATTCAGGCTTCGGCACACAGAAAATTGAGGACGAGCTTGCGTTGCTTCTGCCCGATGCAAAAATCATCAGAATGGATACCGACTCAACGGCAGGTAAGAATTCTCACGAAAAGCTACTGGATAGCTTCGCAAAAGGTGACTACGATATAATGATAGGCACTCAGATGGTTGCGAAGGGTCTTAACTTCCCGAACGTTACGCTTGTTGGCGTTGTTTCGGTTGACCAGCAGCTTTATAATGATGATTTCAGAAGCCTTGAAAGAACGTTTTCTTTGCTGACTCAGGTTGTCGGCAGAGCAGGCAGAGGTGAGTTTGAGGGCACTGCGATTGTGCAGACTCTCACTCCCGAAAATGAAATCATCCGTCTTGCCGCAAAGCAGGATTATGACGAGTTCTTCAAAACAGAAATAAGACTGCGCAAGGCGTTGGTTTATCCCCCTTACTGTGACCTTTGCGTCATTGGGTTTACGGGTGAAAACGAATCTGCTGTCAAAATTGCGGCAACAAGTGCTCTTGCGCTTATCAGAAAATATACCTCGGAGGAATTCGAGGGAGAAAAAATAATAACTCTCGGGCCTATGCCTGCAAGAGTGGCAAAGGTCAGCGGCAAATATCGTTACAGATTGATTATCAAATGCCGCAATTCAAAAAGATTCAGGCAGATGATATCCAAACTGCTTATCGAAATGGGAACCGACAGCCGTTTCTCAAGCGTAACAACGTTTGCTGATATCAATCCCGAATCAACAATGTAATTATATATAATTGTATTATTAGTCTGCGAAAGGTGATTCCGAGGCTGAAAGGTGAAAAGTTATGGCTATCAGAAATATTGTAAAAATCGGTGATCCGGTTCTTGCAAAAACATCACGAAAAGTTGAAAATTTTGATTCCCGTCTGTGGACTTTGCTTGACGATATGAAGGAAACTATGTATGCGGCAAACGGAGTAGGTCTTGCGGCTGTGCAGGTAGGAATTTTAAGACGCGTTGTGGTTATGGACTGCGGCGACGGATATATTGAACTTATCAACCCTGAAATTGTAAAAACAGAGGGTGAGCAGTTTGAGGATGAGGGTTGCCTCTCTCTTCCCGGTGAAATCGGTACAACCTGCAGACCTGCAACAGTAAGAGTTCAGGCGCAGGACAGAAACGGTAAATGGTGTGTTTACACTGGCGAAGGCCTTAAGGCTCGTTGCTTCTGCCACGAGATTGACCATCTTGACGGCATTGTTTTCACACAGCGTGTTATTAAAAAGGAGAATGCCTGATGAGAGTTGTTTTTATGGGCACACCCGAGTTTGCGGTGCCTTGCCTTCAGAAACTCATTGATTGCGGTCACGAGGTAACGGGTGTTTTCACTCAGCCTGACAAACCGCAGGGCAGAAAGATGATTCTCACTCCGCCTCCCGTTAAGGTTTTGGCAGAGAATAACGGAATCAAAGTTTATCAGCCCGAAAAAATGCGTGATGGCACAGCTCTTGAAATGCTTAAAGAAGCAAATCCTGAGCTTGTGATTGTTGTTGCTTACGGTAAGATTCTCCCCAAAGAGATTCTTGAATTTCCGAAATACGGTTGCATAAACATCCATGCATCGCTTCTTCCTCTTCTGCGTGGTGCCGCCCCGATTCAGTGGTCAATCATCAACGGATTTGATAAAACGGGTGTTACCTCAATGCAAATGGATGAGGGTCTTGATACGGGCGATATGCTTATCAAGGGTGAACTTGAAATCGGTGAAAACGAAACTGCAGGTGAGCTTCACGACAGACTCTCTGCACTCGGTGCCGATATTCTTGAAGAAACCATCGAAGCTCTTCTCAAAGGTGAACTTTCACCCGAGAAGCAGAATCATAATGAATTCACTTATGCACCAATGCTTTCCAAGGAGCTTTCTCCCGTTGACTGGAATATGAGTGCAGCCGAAATTCATAATAAAATCAGAGGTCTTTCTCCCTGGCCGTCTGCAAATGCAACGCTCGGCGGCAAGAAGATAAAGCTTCACAAAACCGTTCTTACCTGTGAAAAAGGTTCAAAACCCGGTGAAATCGTTGTTGCCGATAAGCGACTGGTTGTTACTTGCGGTGATCTGAATTGCATCGAAATACTTGAGCTTCAGGCTGAAGGTAAAAAGTCAATGAATGCAGCTGATTTCCTCAGAGGCAATGCTGTTGAAATCGGCTCGGTTATGGAATAACTCTGAAAGGAGAAATTTTATGCCTATCGGTTATTAT
>JAGBUT010000249.1 GCA_017630695.1 Clostridia bacterium | reverse complement strand
CCTCCGTTTCGGGCTTCAAGATACTTTTTGAAAAGCTCTTTATAGGCGATAATGCAATCGTTTCTGTCTGCATGGCCGAGCACGATATCCTCGGCAAAAGCTCTGCAGGTCGGAGCACCGCAGGAGCCGCAGTCAATTCCCGGCAGCGATTTACGCACTTGCTGAATCTGTGCCATAAGTCTCATCGATTCGCCGATGTTGTCGCTCAATCTGTTAAGCGGCTGATACTTCGGATAATCGGTAAAGAAACGGCGTTCAGGGATGTAGTGTTCATCCTCTGACGAAGAATTGAGAGAAACGGGCATATAGCGTCTTAAAGTGTGAAGTCTGTTTTTTGCAATGTAGGGATTTTCGATTGTAAGTACGCCGCCCACGCAACCGCCGGGACAAGCGTTAAGCTCAACGAAATCAATGGGGGGAATGTTACCGTCCTCAATCTGGTCAAGAACGGAGATGACGTTTTTGATGCCGTCAGCCGCAAGAATTTTATCGTTGAGGAGTGCGGAGCCTTCGCCGCCGCAGATTGCCCAGCTCAAACCGATTCGGCCTGCCTGGGTTGTAAGCGTAACGGGTTTGTCTCTGTTCATCACGTTGATGAGAAGGAAATAAACCTCACTCATCGAAACAACGAGGTCAACCTCGCTTTTGTAGCTGCCGAATCCGTTTTTAGCGTAGCTCGCTTTTGCGGGGCAGGGGGAGATGAAACAGATGCCGATATCTTCGCTCTTGAGTTCGGGGTGCGCCTTGAGGGTCATATCCCTTGCCATTGAAGCGGCAACCTCCATCGGAGGCAGCAGCGGTATAAGATTATCCTTCAGAAACGGGAAGCGCAGACCGATGAGTCTCGTTATTACGGGACAAGCGGTACTGATAACGGGCTTTTTGATGCCTTCGGTACGCAGATATATTCTTGTATACTCCGAAACTATTTCCGCAGCCTTGGAAACTTCAAAAACATCGTCAAAGCCGATATCGAGAAGCCCTTGAAGCACGTAATCGATATTGTCGAGATTATCGAACTGAGCGAAGAGTGCAGGTGCGGGAAGTGCGATTTTATACTTGAATTTTTTGATTTCGTCAAAGGTGTTGCATACGCTCTTTTTTGCGTTGTTGTCGCAATTGCGGATGCATTCACCGCAGTCGATGCATCGCTCGGGGTCAATTTCGGCACAACCGTTTCGCAATCGGATTGCCTCGGTGGGGCAATGCTTCATGCAGGTTGTGCACCCCGTGCATTTGCTCGGATCAAGCGATACGGAATGGATATAGGTATTCATCATACTATCCTTTCATCGTCAGGGGGTTCAATAATTGACTCGCATGGTAATTGTTGTTCCCTCGCCAACAACCGAATCTATATGCATATAGTCGGTGTATCTTTTCATATTAGGCAGGCCCATACCTGCGCCGAATCCGAGAGTGCGGATATTATCCGGTGCAGTTGAGAAACCTTCCTGCATAGCCTGATTGATATTTGCGATACCGGGGCCGGTATCTGAAAGCACAATTTCGATGTAGCCGTTATCAACGGTAACGTCAGCCGTGCCGCCGCCTGCGTGGATGACCATATTTATCTCGCCTTCATACATAGCGATTGAAACCCTGCGTATGGTTTCGGGGTCAAAGCCAAGCTGACGAAGGTTCTTTTTAACCTGAACCGAAGCCTGACCTGCTGACGTGAAGTTTTCACCGTCCACATCGTAATGGAATGTTAAAGTATCAGCCATTGGAATTAAGACCGTTTGAGTAGAGGATACCGCAGGCGTCATACATACGCATCGAAGTTGTCATAACTGCGATACCGCATTCTTTTGCAAGTTCAATCATATCCTGCGAAGGCTGTTTTGATCTTACAAAAACAACGCAAAGCATATCCATCATTTCTGCAGTTCTGATAACCTGCGCATTGACAAGCCCCGTGAGAAGCACCGCCTGATCTTTGACGTAAGCCAGAACGTCGCTCATCATGTCGCTGCCGCAGGCAGAATGAACATCCTTGTCGAGGCATTCGTTGCCGCAAAGCATCTCGGCCCCGAGCAATTCTTTGATTGTGTTAATTGTCATATTAACATCCCTCGTTTTTTAAAAAGATTGGTTTAACTCCGGGGGATTACATATATTTTGCAAGGATTTCAGGGATTTCGTCGGGAGTGACTCTGCCGTAAACGTCTTCATTGATTGTGAAAACGGGAGCAAGACCGCAAGCACCGATGCAACGGCAAGCTTCAACGGAGAATCTGAGGTCTGATGTGCATTCGCCGGGAGCAACGCCGAGAACCTCGCAGATTTTATCGAGGATTTCCTGTGAACCCTTAACGTAGCAAGCAGTACCGAGGCAAACTGAAACGTTGTATTTGCCTTTGGGTGAAAGTGAGAAAAGTGCATAGAATGTTGCAACGCCGTAAACCTTTTCAAGCGGAACATCCATACCTTCAGCGATCATTTTCTGAACTTCGAGGGGAAGATAACCGTAGATGTTCTGTGCCTCCTGCATAACGTGCATAAGCATGCTTCTGTCGCCTTTGCATTCTGCCATAAGAGCCTTGAGCTGTGCTTCCTGCTCAGCTGTGCCGGAGAAGGGGATGTTACTGATTTTTTTAAGCATTTAGCCATTCCTCCTGATTTGTATTTTAATAGCTGCTTTAAAAAACTTTTTAATAAACGCAAAAATATTCATATTCCTGCATTCTAAATGATTATATCATATAATAATAAAAAAAGCTACATTTTTTTAGTGTTTTATGTGCTCAAACAGAGGGTTTTTTGTATATTTTTTCATTATTTTTCTTCGCTTTGGCAACGTGGCTGAAACAGGAGCAGGATTTTTGCGGTGAGAATCCGTGTTCGGTTGACAATATCAAACGCAATATGATATATTTATAGACAGATTTACAATATGTGAAAGGTTGTCCGATTTTAAATCGGGCGGGATTTTGGCTATGAAATCGAAACGAAATTTTCCGATAGTTACCGTCACGAAAAAGGCGGAAGCTTCGCTCAAAAAAGGTCATCCGTGGGTGTATGACGCAGAGATAACCGATACCTTCGGCAACGTTGAAAACGGTTGCCTTGTGGACGTTGTTTCGCAGAAGGGTTCGTATCTCGGTACGGGTTTTCTGAGCCTTAACAGCAAAATCAGGGTCAGAGTTATTTCCTCAAATGCAAACGAAAGCTTTTCCGCCGCATTCTGGGAGAGAAGAGTCAGATACGCAATCGAATACCGCAAAACCGTTATGGGTGAGGATTTCTCCTGCTGCAGGCTCATCTTCGGTGAGGCTGACGGTCTGCCCGGTCTGACGGTTGACAGATTCTCCGATATTATCGTTACGCAGGTTTTATCCTACGGAATGGATAAGATAAAGGACGTCATCTACAAGGCTGTTGTAAAAATTCTCACGGAGATGGGCGAAACCGTAAACGGTGTTTACGAGCGTAACGACGTTGCAATCAGAGCACTTGAAGGTCTTGCAGAATACAAGGGTTGGTACGAGGTCATTCATCACACCGACTCAACCGTTACCGAAATATGCTAAAACGGTATCGTTTACGGCGTGGATTTTGAAAACGGACAGAAAACAGGCTTCTTCCTTGACCAGAAATACAACCGACTTGCAGTTTCGAGAATCGCAAAGGGCAAGAAGGTGCTTGATTGCTTTACGCACACGGGCTCGTTTGCTCTCAATGCCGCAATGGGCGGTGCCGAAAGGGTTACTGCGGTTGACGTTTCGGAAACTGCGGTTGAAATGGCAAGAAAAAATGCCGAGAGAAATAATCTCGACGGCAGAATGGATTTTCTTGCGGCAGACGTTTTCGATTTGCTTCCCGAACTTGAAAAACAGGGTGGTAAACCCTACGATTTTATCATCCTTGACCCTCCCGCTTTCACAAAAAGCCGCAAAACAGTTAAGAATGCGGAGCGTGGATATAAAGAGATCAATTACAGAGCAATGAAGCTTTTGCCCCGTGGCGGCTACCTTGCAACCTGCTCCTGCTCTCATTTTATGAAAAACGATTTGTTTGTTAAAATGCTTCACGATGCCGCCGCCGATGCAGGCGTTCAGCTCAAACAGATTGAGGCACGTCAGCAATGCTGCGATCATCCCGTTTTATGGAACGTGCCTGAAACGGATTACCTCAAATTCTATATTTTTCAGGTGGTGTAAATTATGTTTTACAAAAACTGGATGTCATATATCAAAGACGATGCAAAGATTACACGCATCGCTATGCCCGGTTCACATAACTCCGCAACAATCCGTATGAATAAATTCGGACGTTGCCAGAACGGTACTCTCTACGAGCAGTATACTTACGGTCTGCGATTCTTCGATTTAAGACTCAAAGCAGACAAAAAAGGCAGACTTTTCATTGCACACGGTCTCATCAAAGGCATCCCTGCAGAGGAAGCTTTCAAATCCCTCAAAAAGATTTTTGATGAATCCGATGAGTTTTTTGTTATCAGCCTGCAGACCTATATGAATCAGGCAATCGGCCCCATCAAGCTCAGCTATAACAGTAACAGTGCCGAAGCGAGCAGACTTATCAAGGAATATTTGAATCCCGAAAAATATGCTCTTACCGACGTTTCCGATATCGGCAATATGACAATCGGTGATATCAGAAAATCGGGCAAGAAATACGTAATCATCAACGCTAAAGAAGAATATGATTTCAGCGTTGACTGCCCTTACGACTATCCGTGGGAGGCTCATATTTACGGCTTGAGTCCCGAGAAATTTTCAAAAGTTATCTTCAAATACTTTGACGAAATCAAGGACAACAGCTTTTTCGGATTCCAGACACAGCTTACCCCCAACCCCGGTACGGATAACGGCTGGCTGAAATGGCCCGACGACCTTGATAAGCTTATAAGACCTTATATTCCGCAGATAATTTCGGATATTGCGGCCGACCCCGAAAAGCTTGACAGAATCAATATGATTTCAGGCGATTTTATGACGGCGGATTATATGAAATCCAACGAAATCCTTTCGCTGAATCTTTTAAAAGGCATCGTAAAAGACGAGCTTAAAGAAGAGTACGCAAAAGCAATCGGCAAATCTTAATAAAATATCTTACGTCTGTTAAAATTAAATTCATATTGAATTAATATTTTCAGGGTATTATCTGATTGTACCCGATGGGAGCCGCAACCCACGGAGTACTGCTCATTTTTTGAGTACAGCAATACCCCTCCTCAATTCAACCCAAAGCAGAAAAAGATGCTGCCGCAAGCATCTTTTTCTTGCATTCAGGGACTTTTTATTGCATAAAAACAAGGCAGGAGTCAAGCTCCTGCCTTTTGATTTTTTCGTATGATTCCCTTGCGGAGAATGAAATAGAGTGAAAACTGAACGATAAACGTTGCCACCCACGAAATCGGATATGCCCAGTAAAGAAACATCAGTGTGTGATTATAGGGAAGAATTGCGAATATCCAGAAAAGTCTGATGCCGCAGCCGCCGAGCAGAGAGACTATCATCGGCTTGAAGGATTCGCCCATTCCTCGCAGCTGACCTGCCGCAACGTCCATCAGCGAGCAGAAAACGAAAAACGGCATTATCATCGAAAGTCTTTCCGCACCGATTGCGATAACCTCTTTGTCGGTTGAGAAAAAGCTGACGATTGTGTTGCTGAATACCGAGCCGATTATACCCATCACAACACCGATGATAACGGTGATTGAAATGCAGTAGCGGTAAATCTTGCTGATATTTTCGTATTTGCCTGCACCCATATTCTGCGATGAAAACGTCATCGTGGTCTGCGAAATTGCGTTAGTTGCGGTGTAGATATATGAATCGAAATTCGAGCCTGCGGCAATGCCTGCCATCGCAACCGAGCCGAAGGAGTTTACCGTTGACTGAATGATAACGTTTGAAATCGAGAAAAGAGAATTCTGAATACCTGCAGGCAGACCGATCTGAATGATTTTTATCAGCTCTGCCTTATGGATACGAAGCTTGGAAAAGCGGAGCTTACAAGCGTTATCAAGCTTTGTGAGGTGAACGACAATCATAATTGCCGAGAGATATTGCGAGGTGATTGTTGCGATTGCAACACCGCTGACGCCCATATGGAAAAAGATAACGAGAATCAGATTGAGCGCAACGTTCACAAGACCCGTTGATGCGAGGATAAAGAGGGGCCTTTTCGTATCGCCTGTTGCCCTGACGATTGCCGAGCCGAAGTTATAAACCATTGAGCCGGGGCAACCCATAAAATATATTTTAAGGTAGAGTGTTGCAAGGGGGAGCACGTCCTCAGGTGACCCCATAAGCACGAGAATCCTGCCCGACATAAAGAAACCGAAAACACCGATGAAGATGCCGCAGATGACACTCATCAGCATTGCGGTGTGAGTGCAGCTATGCACTTTTTTATCGCTGTTTTCACCGATGTGACGGGCGACCATAACACCCGAACCCATTGAAAGACCGATGAAAACGTTGAGCAAAAGATTTATCAGCGAACCCGTTGAACCAACGGCGGCGAGAGCCTCGCTGCCTGCAAATCTGCCAACGACCACAACGTCTGCCGTATTATAAGCAAGCTGCAGCAGACCCGTCAGAACGAGGGGGATTGAAAATATGAAGATTTTTTTCAAAAAGGGTGCGCTTGTCATATCAAGCGAATAGCGTTTATCCATATATTTTCACTTCCCTTCGATTGCTTTACAGTTTGATTATATCACTTTGATTGCCAATGTCAATTGAGTGTATTAAAAAAACGGAGTGTTTTTTGCACACTCCGTTTTGTTTTATTTAACTTTGGACGACTGCTTTTTAACGTACCAGCTGATGATTTTGTCAACGAGGCCCTTTTTCTCTTCTGCGCCGCCTTCACCGCCGCCGGGTGCAACTGCATCGGAGTCGGAAAGGTCGATTTCCTGCGCATTGAGTTTATAGGAATTCGCAAAGATATCAAGCACCTGCTTGCGAACCATACCTCTTAAAGGCAGGTGGGCAACGAGACCGTAGGTTGCCGCCTGACCCTTATCAGCAAGTTCGGGATGAGCCTTGACGGTTTCAACGGCATCACGAAGGTCTGCGAGATATTGGTCAACAACTTTTTCGTGAGGTGCGGTTACCATTGCGTGAAGTGCATCGGGGAATTGAAGTCTGTCAATATGCCAGCCCTTTTCTTCCATAACGTCACCAACTGCAAAAGCGTTGACGGCAGGGTCGATTGACTTATATGCAAATAAACTTGCGATGGGATTGCCGATAATCTTGAAGCATCCGATTTCTTCAATGCCCTTCTTCATACGCTCGGAAACCTCAACGGTTTTCTTTGCAAGAGCAACGTAACCCTCGATTCCGTTTGCTTGAATTGCCGCCCAAGCTGCCGCATATGCGCCACCGGGACGTGTGCCGAGAAATGCAGGTGAAGCGAAAAGTCCGCCCGGCCAGCTCTCGTGAACGAATACCTGATGCTTAAAATAATCAACGTTTCTGTAGATGATACAGCTTGCGCCCTTTGCAGCAAAGCCGTATTTATGGATATCTGCAGACATTGAGGTAACGCCCTCAACTCTGAAATCCCATACGGGCACGTCGTAACCTGCTTTTTCGATGAAGGGCAGGATGTAACCGCCTACGCAGGCATCAACGTGAAGAGGGATATTGTGTTTCTTTGCAAGTGCACCGAGCTTCTCGATGGGGTCGATGATGCCGTGAGGATATTCGGGTGCGGCACCGAGAATCATAACGGTATTCTTGTTAATCATCTTTTCAACAGCCGCAACGTCAACACCGTAATCGTCGGCAAGAGGAGCTCTGCGGATTTTGACTCCGAAATATTCCGAGCCTTTATCCCAGGCAACGTGAGCAGTTTCGGGGATAATCATTTCAGGCTTCTTGATGCCCTTTGAACGGCCAAGGTCACGGTAGGTTTTGACTGCGAGCATGCAGCTTTCAGTACCGCAGGAGGTCATAACACCGCAAGCCTCTTCATCAACGTGGAGAAGCTCCGCAGTGAAACGAAGCACTTCTTTTTCAAGTCTTTTAAGGCTCTTGAAAGCAGTGGGATTCAGACCGTTTGCAGAGAAATATCTGGCATATGCCTTTTCAAGAAACTGTGTGTATTCTTCATTGAGATAATAAACAAGGCTCCAGGTTTTGGCTTCCTTGTAGTTTGGGTCATCCTTGCCGAAGGAGTCAAGCTCTTTGAGAATTTCCTCAAAGGGTCTGCCTGTTTCGGGTGCATATTTGCTCATATCCGAGCCTCCTTAAGGTGAATGATATTTTGTCAGAAAGGTAATCGGCTGAAAAGCCAATGCACCGCAACACCGAGATAGTTGCCTACGGCATATCCGATGATGCCTGTTGTGATACCTGAAATAAGAGCCGCATTGTTCTTGAGTGAGTTTGCAACTGCAGGCACGAAAGGAGGCGAGCAGATTGCCGAAACCGAAGTGATAACCATAGTATCGAAATCGATTTTGAAGATTTTGCAGAGCAATGCGTGAAGAAGCATACTGCCGTAAATACCTACGGCAACGTAGATGATGATAGTAACGTCGATATCGATGAGCTTATTGATATCCGCCATCGTGGCAACCGTAAAGCAGAAAATATAGATGATATACATTCCGAGATTGGTTGTCATTTTTATGCTTCTGACGGGTTTGAACATCGAGCAGACAATCGAAAGAGTTGTGATGAGCAGAATTGTGACCGCTGTTTCATAACCTTTCACGAAAGTACCTGCAACGTATGAAACACCGACGATTGCTGCCGAAAGGAGCAATGCGAGCATAAGCTTACCGAAGGTTTTGGGCTCAAACATACCCTTGTAAGACGTTGTTTCCTGACATTCGTTGCCGTCAACGGAAACGTTTTTATCGCCTTCGAAATCCTTGAGCTTGAATATCTTTTTGATAAGAAATTTGCCCGAGGAAAGCATAACGAGCATATAGATAATGGAAATAACCATGTCGTAGGTGTTGAAAATGAGGAAGGTATTGTCGTCAACACCGATTGCCGCCTTGATTGAGGTGATGTTAGGTGTGCCGCCGGTATAAACGCCCATCGAAAGACCCGCAAGCTGGGGAGCGAGAGGATTATCGCGGAAAATTATCTGGAGGATGAATGCGATTACCGTAATCGAAAGAATCGCAAGACCCATACACTTGATGCCAGTTTTCGTTGTTCTGAATCCCTTTTTGATATCGAGAGAAAACAGAATCAGCGGAAGAGCAAGGCAAACGCTGACATCCTGAATCGTTGCCTGAATTCCCGAAAAGCTCTCGGGAAGAACACCGATGTTGCCAACAAGTATACCTGCGAGATAACAAATCAGAACAATGCCGATTTTTTCAACGATTTTAAAGCGGTTGTTAAGGAAAATTATAGGTGCAGGAACAATGCAGAATAAAACTGCGATTATAACATTTACCATCTTTTTATACTCCGATTATTTAAGTGAGTCACGCACGTTTGAGAAGAAATATTCTTTGCGATCCTCGTTATCGATAACCTTTACGGGTTTGACCTGATTGAGGTTTGCGCCCTGCTTTCTGAGAACCTTTTCACGGTAATCCTCGTAAGTGCCTCTGCGCAGGAACTTAACCTCGCAGTGACCGAGAGCACCGTTTCTGATCAGCGGAGGAACAAGCACGTTGGTAGCGCAGAGATTTCTCTCGAAGATTTCTGCGTAACGTGCGCATTCGCTGTCGGGAATTTCGTTGTTGGGCTCGATAAGAATTACGTAATGACCGGGTGAAGTTGAACGGTCAGGATAGATGCAGTAGCCTGCGAAATCTTCGCCGACTTCCTTTGAAAGGTCGTTGATGAGAAGGTCGAATGCCTGCTGGTTGATTTTTTCACCGCTGATGTTGGCAATCTGATTTCTTCTGTACTGGAACTGAACCATAGGTGACTGCTTATGGAAGCCTGTTACCTTAACAACGTCCTCGATGCGGTAACGGTAGAAACCACTCATATTGGTGAGGATGAGCTCGTAATCCTTGCCGACCTCAACCTCGCTGATTGTGAGGGGTCTTGAATCCTCGGGTGCGTCAACGGGAAGGAATTCATAGAAGCCGTTCTGAGGAAGAAGCACGAAGTCTGCGCTGTTAACCTCAATCGGAATACCGAGCATACCTTCGGATGCGGCATAGCCTACGTAGTGAAGGGGAATGTCGTTACCGATATAGCGGCGGAGCTTTTTCTGATAGAATGCAAGAGCGCCCGTACCCATACCGTACATCCAGCCAACCTTGGGCCAGATTCTGGGGATGATTGCCTCATCGTCAAATCCCTTGCGGAATTCAGCTCTGAGCTGCTCTGCTCTTTCGGGATCGGGTTTGCACTTCTTGAGAAGCTTTGCTCTGATTTCGGGGTCACAGGTGATGCTTTCGTTGATTGTGCCCTTTTCGATATCGTCGCAGAGCATTTCCCAGTTATCTTCAAGATATTTGAACATTGATTCAGCCATTGTGATGAAAACGGTGCCGATATAGCTGACGTCTGTTCTGGGAAGTGCGAAGCGTAGTTTCATATAGTGCATATCCATAGGCTTGAGTGCCTCGGGATACATAACCTCTTTGGGTGAAGTTACGAAAAGAGGGGTGAGGGGTTTGAGATAGTTCATCGGGATTGAAGCGAGACCTGCCGCACCGCTGCCGCAGGGGAGCTTATGATAAAGAACCTCAACAGTGAGAAGACCCCTCTGGGGAGGAACTCTCATACCCTTGCTCTTGAAATACTTATAAGCACAGCCTACGGTTGCGCTGAAGCCGAAGCACTGTGCAACCCACGTTGCCCACGCACTCATCGGAACGAGCTTTGATTTACCCGTTGAGCCGGAGGATTCGGCAAAGTTGATGGGGAAATTCTTTGTGAGAACGTTCTTTTCGCCTTTGTTTGCGATTCTGTCGATATAATCGGCATAATCGGGATACCATGAATAGGGAACGATATCCTGGTAACTTTCAATTGAGGTTACGTCTTTGAAATTGCATTTTTTGCCGTATTCTGTGTTCTTGTTGCGTTTCATCAGCTTTTTGAGATTTCTCTTCTGCTGTTTGACTGCTCTTGAGGCGTAGAAATCGAGCTTTGCGTGTTCCATTCTGCCGAGCATAACGCTGAATTCAACAGCCATACGTCCTGTGATGTTGCCCATTTTAATTACCTCCGTTTTATACGATTAAGTTTCTTTTTCTGCTGTTTCGTCCTTGAAAATGAATTTCTTGCAGATTGCAAAATTCACAAGGCCCATAATAAAGGTTGCGGTAAGTTTTGAAATGGTGATTATGTTATCTTCGCCGAGGGCTTCGGATACCGTGGCGGAGAGATTAAACAAGAATTCCATACCTTCAATCATTTTCGTTGTTGTGAAGGTGAAAATAACAATCAGCACTGCGAAAAGCGGAAGAATGCGGATGATGCTTCTCTTGCTGTGGAATACCCAGAAATAGTTCACGAAGAAACGCACGAAGAAATAGATGATAACGGTTGCGGCGTTTGCAACGAGGAGAACGTATTTATCGGGCAGGGGCGTTGCGTCAAAAACTTTGATAAGGGGATTGAGCGAAAGGCTTTCAAGCACGGTAACGACGAGCCCCATAAAGAAGTTTTTTGCAAACTGAATTGCGGTGTTTTTGGATTGTGCAGATTTATTTGCGGGAGCGTCGGCCATAACATTACTCCTTATCACTCTGTTTTAAACCATATTCAATGAATTTTAACATAATTACGACAAAAAATCAACACTGTTGCAGGCGTGCGGGTCAAAAAAATATATACAAACTGCAAAAATGTATAAAAAAAGACCCCGTCTTTTGACGAGGTCTTTTACTGGCTGGGGAATAGGGATTTGAACCCCAACAAACAGAGTCAGAGTCTGTCGTGCTACCGTTACACTATTCCCCAATGTAACTCGCATGTGGGCTACGGATTATTATTATACACGCTTTTTTGGAAATGTCAACACTTTTTTGAGAAAAATTTTTAAAAATTTCCTCTGAATATTTGAGTGGCTGAAAATAACGAAAACAAGGCAGAGTGAAGCTACCCTGCCTTGCTGATGTTGTTAAGATTCTCATAAGATATGCTATTCTCAATTTGATGATTATAATTTAGAATTCAGGAAAAAGCAAGTAAAAAAGAAAAATTGTCTGAAAGCAATCGAATCATATACGTAATTGAAATATGAAAAAAGCTGTGATATAATCAATTAAGATATCATTTAAGGAGCAGGTTATGACACCAACGTTTGAATTGCATACCGACGTTCTGGTTCTCGGAAGCGGTCCTTCGGGATTCGCGGCAGCTTATTCGGCTGCAAAAAACGGAGCAAAGGTTATTCTTGTTGAGCAAAACGGTGACGTGGGCGGCATCTCCACATCGGGTCTCATGAGCCATTGGACAGGCAGCTGCGACAGTCCGCTTTTCAACGAGATGCTGAAAAGGAGTTCTCTTAAAAACGAAGGCGAATTCAGAAACGAAATAACCAACATCATTGACCCCGAAAAGCTTAAAACACTCTATCTCGAAATGCTTGACGAGGTCGGCTGCAAACTTATGCTCTATACCTTTGCTATGGATACAATCTGCGAGGGCGACAAGGTGCTCGGAGCTTCTGTTATCAACAAATCGGGAAGAACCGATATTTACGCAAAGATTGTTATTGACGCTACGGGTGACGGTGACGTTGCCGCGCGTGCAGGTGCGGAATTCGTTCTCGGCAGAGAAAGTGACAGCAAGATGCAGCCTGCCACTTTGATGTTCAAGGTGGGCGGTGTTGATTACAGCAGAGCCGTATTTTTAGGCTCGTTTGAATCTACTTACGAAACTCCGAAAGGTGAACTTCAGGCTCTCGCAAAGGAGCATATTCCCTCACCTGCAGGTCACATCCTCACATATAAAACAACTCTGCCCGGTATCGTTACCTGCAATATGACGAATGCAATTGAGATTGACGGCACCTGCGCAGACGACCTGACAAAAGCTATGCTTACCTGCCGCAGGCAGATGGATGATATAGTCAGATATTTAAGGGAGTTTGTTCCCGGTTACGAAAACTGCTTCGTTGTCAGTGCTGCATCGCTTATCGGCATCCGTGAAACGAGACATTTCAAGGGCAAATACACTCTCAACGAGCAGGATATACTTGAAGCAAAGGTGTTTGACGATTACGTTGTCAAGGACGCTTATTTCAATTTCGACGTGCACAACATCACGGGTGCAGGGCTCGACAAAACGGGCGCACAGAAGAATTTCTCGCAGGATAAAGGCTATACGATTCCTTACCGTTGCCTGATTCCCGAGGTCAAAGAAAATCTTCTGCTATGCGGAAGAAACATTTCGGGTACGCATATCGCACACTCTAACTTCAGAGCAATGCCCATATGCCTCGGAATAGGCGAGGCGGCAGGCACGGCGGCGGCATTGGCGGTTTCGCAGGGATGCAGTCTTGTTGATATTAAAGCCGAGCAGATAAGAGAAATCGTCGGAATTTAAAATCTTATTTTGCTTTTGCACATCTGACGTGGTATAATTCAGGCAGTTGAAAATAAAACAGGGGGAGTAAAATGAAAACTCTGCTCAAAAAAATATTTCCGCCCAAAATCAGACGGAAACTTATGGATTTCATAAATAATTTATGGTGCTTTATCTGCAGGCTTATGCCCTTGCAGAACAGAGTACTTTTCTTCACCGTCAGAGCCAACGGCAAACTGCTCGACAATGCGCAGGCGGTTTATGATGCGCTCGATTGCAAAAAGGTTATTTTTGCAAGGATGCTTCCCCACTCAACGAAAATCAAGCCGAAAATTTATTATTATCTGCTCACAAGCAAGGTTATCGTAACGGATGATTACGTGCGATACGTTCGCTTCACGAAGCTTCGCAAGAATCAGAAGCTTTTCCAGATATGGCACGCTTGCGGTGCGTTCAAGAAATTCGGTCTTGATGCAAAAAGCGTTCTGACCGAAAAGGAAGAGAGACTCTCGCACACGCAGTATTCTGCAGTTGCGGTAACGAGCGAAAGCTGCAGAAAGGCTTATGCTCACGCATTCGGAATCAGCGAGGATATCTGCCTGCCCATCGGTTTGCCCAGAACGGATATGCTTTTCACCAAAGCGGATGAATTAAGGGCGTCAATCTATGAAAAATACCCCGAATTCGTCGGCAAGAAGATTTATCTTTTCGCTCCTACCTTCAGAGAAAAAGGCAGACAGCGTATTGAATATAATCCGCAGATTGACTGGGATTCGCTCAGCAAGGAACTTGCAGACGACGAAATTTTCGTTATCCGCAGACATCCGATTATGAACTACAGCCTGACTGATAATAAGGAATATAATAATATTATAGATTTATCGCAGGATTCAACCCTTGCTCTTACAGCCGTCAGCGACGTGCTGATAACAGACTATTCTTCCGTTATTTACGATGCTTGTCTGCTTGACGTTCCGACGGTATTCTATTGCCCTGATTATAAGGAATATAACAGAGGTTTTTATCTGAAATTCCCCGATGATCTCCCGGGCGAAATGGTTACAAGCGGTGCAGAATTGCTCTCGGCAATCCGCAGAACAAAAGAAAATCCGCCCGCAGACCGAATTGAAGAATTCAGAAACGGGCAGATGAGTGCTTGTGACGGACATTCAACCGAAAGAGCCGCAGCTCTTATTATGAGTTGGATGAAGTGACCGAGTTATAAATTCGCTCTGCATTATTGCAGTCGATATAATCAAAATGAAATTCCCTGAACTGACGAAGCTTTTCTTCGTTGTTTCGGGGATTTTTTATTGCCTCAAAGAGGGATTTGCAATCCTTTACAACGGGTCCTGGCACACCGCTTTCGTAATCGAAATAAAAAGAACGCTCGTGCTCGTATTCATCAAGGTCGAACGCATAGAAAATGCAGGGCTTTGAAAGAAGCGCAAAATCCATACAGACGGATGAATAATCCGTGATAACGCTCTCGCAGATAAGGGTAAGCATATCGATATCGCAGGCGGTAACGTTTGTTGCACCGTCGGGCACGGTTGCGGAATGAATCTGCGGATGAAGTTTGACGAGCAGACGCTTATCGGGAAATTCGCGGTTGAAAGCGTCAACGTCAATTTTCGAAGCGAGAGCAGAATCTTTTTCAGCACTGTCACGGAAGGTCGGAGCGTAAAGCACAAGCTCCTTGCCCTCACATTCGGGATGAGCCTTGTCAAATTCACGCCTTAAAGAGAAAACGTCTGTTTCGGCAAGAAGAGAATCGATTCTCGCAGAGCCGAGGGGCAGGAGTTTGCTTATATCAACACCGAAAGCTTCCGCATAAAACGGAGCGATTCTTTCGGAAGAGCAGACGATATAAGTGAGCTTCCCGGAGCATTTTTTCTCTCTTTTGCGCACGTCATCCGTTACGGGTGCGGAAAGACCGAATTTCTTAAAAGCTCCCTCTGCGTGCCAAAGCTGGGTCACAACCGCTTTTTTGCTGAATTTCAGCGCTGCCATCGGCATAAAGTTATCGTTGAGAAAAACGTATTTTGAGGTTGCGAGCAGGTGCGCTTTAAAAGTAAAAAATCCTGCCGCTTTAAGGCAGGATTTAATGATTGACGATGAATCAAGCTTCAAATCCTGCGTGGATATGCTTACGATATCATATCCGCCTTTGCTTTCAAAATATCTGCGCATAACGGAGAGCGAATCGTTATCACCGCCGTTATGGGGTGCAACGAAGGTAACTCTGTTTTTCTTCACGGGGAAGATGCGGCTGATATTAAAAAACAAGGCATATAGCGAATAAAAAAGCTTTTTCACGTTGATTCCTCATTTCAGTTTAAGGAAAAGTTTGGCTCCCAAGCAGATGACCGAATCGGGGAAGATGCCGAATTTCGGCGATGCCTTGAGCAACGAAATTACTTTGAGGAAACGGGGGTCAAGCGGTTCTTTGCCCGAAAGGGTTACAACCGTTTTTGCCCTTGTTTCTTTTTTTACCTGATTCTCAAAGTTACTTGCCGAGATGATTGTTGCATTCTCCCTGACGATGCCGCCGCAAGTCAGAAGCTGAAAAACGGGCATCGACTGTGTGTAAAGAGAGGCGACAAATTCCTTTGTCGGATGCTTTGCAACAACCGTTATCTGCGGAGTCTGATTGATTTCTTTTTTGTCAAACACAAGGGTCTTGATATCCTTGTGATAAAGTATGCATTTTTTAAGAGTTT
Organism: Clostridia bacterium; assembly: GCA_017630695.1. Taxonomy (GTDB): domain Bacteria; phylum Bacillota; class Clostridia; order Oscillospirales; family Acutalibacteraceae; genus CAG-177. The sequence goes on along the minus strand of JAGBUT010000249.1, from coordinate 1,270 downwards.
CGGCTGACATCAGAGAGGTGAGATATTCGCATCTCGCCTTCATCATTTCGCAGGTTTCGTCATCAGCCGCCCATATCATACGGTAAAACTCGTTGATAAGAGCAACGTAAGCCTTTGAAAAAATTTCCTGAAGGTAGCCGACTTTATCGGTACAGCCGCATCCGTCTTTTTCAAACGAAGCCTTTGCCGATTCATAAACGATATCGAGCGATTTGCAGAAATCCCCGACAAGCACGGAGCTGATTCTCTGCGTAACGGAGCTGCCCTCTTCGGGAGTGTGGCGGCGGTATCTGAAAACCGCATCGTAAACACCCGTAATTTTCGGGAAGTGATAGACCGCCTGCATAAAGAATGCACCGTCCTCACTGTAACGAAGGGCGGGGAATTCAACACCCGTTGCTTTAAGCCACTGTGTGCGGTAGCACTTGTTACTCACAAGGAAATTCCAGAGCAGACGCTTATCGTAGCATCCGATTGAATCCTCTTTTGTGAATTCGTCAACAATCGGGTTGAATTCTTCACCGCCGTAGCCGAAACGCTGCACACGGCAGATTGCGATATCCGCACCCGTTTTGTCAAGCTTATCGCACATAAGCTCAAAAGAATCGGGAGTGAAAACGTCGTCGGTATCAAGAAAAAGCAGATATTCGCCCGATGCGTTTCGGATGCCGTTGTTTCTTGCGGCTGAAACACCCGAATTCGGCTGGGTTATCGGAAGAATATTGCTGTGTTTTTTTGCATATTCCGCAATGATATCGGCAGTTGAATCCGTTGAGCCGTCGTTGACAATAACGATCTGAACGCTTTTGAGAGTCTGATTCAGAACGCAGTCAAGCGTTTCGGTAAGAAACTTTTCACCGTTATATGCGGGAATGATTACGGAAAGCTTGTAGTTCATATTATTTATCCCATTTCAGAACGGTTTTGCCGAAGTTACGGCTGATATCCTGCTGGAAAGCGGAGTGGATATCGGGAATCGTTCTGATTTCAACAACGCCTGCAATGAGGTTTTCAAGATATTGGGCGATTCTCGGATTTTCTTCGAGCAAATCCATTGTTCTCTGAAAATCCTCAACACCGCTTCTGCTTGAACCGAAGAGGTTGAGACCCCTTTCAAGCACCATTCTCGTGTTGATACCTACGGGGCTTTCGCTAACGCCCATCAGACCTACACAGCCCTCGGGATTAATCATATCGATAATCTGTGCAACCGCATAGCGTGATGCTTCACCGCCGACGCATTCAAATGCGTGGTCGATGCGAAGGTCTG
>JAGBUT010000248.1 GCA_017630695.1 Clostridia bacterium | reverse complement strand
TCGCCTCTCCAGTATGCGCCCGTGCAGGAAGTAAGCTTGAAAGCCTTGACTCTGCTTGTGTCGGGGATATGGGGTCCGGCGCAAAGCTCATCGAATTCGCCCTGCTTATAGAACGAAATCTTCTCGCCCTTATCGGAATGCTCCTTGATAAGCTCAACCTTGAAGGGTTCGCCCTTTTCTTCCATCATCTTGATGGCATCTTCGGGATCGAGCTCATATTTTTCAAGGGGAAGACCTTCCTTGACGATTTTCTTCATCTCTGCCTCGATTTTTTCGAGAACTTCGGGAGTGAAGGGTACGTCAACGTCAAAATCATAATAGAAGCCGTTTTCGATTGCGGGGCCGATTGCGAGTTTAGCGGCAGGGAAGAGTCTCTTTACTGCCTGAGCAAGAATGTGTGAAGCTGTATGGCGAAGAGCATACTTGCCGTCTGCATCGTCGAAGGTGACGATTTCGAGTTCGCAATCCTCGTTGAGAGCTGTTCTCAGGTCGGCAACCTTGCCGTTGATGCGGCAAACGCAGGCTGCCTTGTAAAGACCCATACCGAGGTCTTTTGTGATTTCCATTGCGGTTGTGCCGTTTTCGTATTCCTTAACGACGCCGCCTTTAAGAGTAACGTTTATCATCTTAATCAGTCCTTTCTGAATTGTTAACGTAAAAATAAAAAAGCTCCACCCTGCAAAAACAGGATGAAGCATAATAAGCTCCACGGTTCCACCCGTAATTCCGATTGAAAAATCGGCTCTCAACAGCCTTAACGCAGCTGATACGTCCGTTATTTTGACGGCTCTCGGCAGGCGGTAACCGAATGCGGAGTTTTTGCCGCCTTTTCAGCCAAGGGGCGGCTCTCTGAAAAAAACGCCGTTGCAAACAGCCTTCTGCCTCAACGATTTGATTATTTGAATTTATATTATCACCGCTGTCATTTAAAGTCAATAGAAAAATAATAAATATTCAATAAAAAACTTGACATTGTGATTATAAAAGTATACTATTAATACAATGGTGTTATATTGTGCCAAGAGGACTTTTTTTGAGTCCCGATACACCATTTATTGATTTTAACCGATAAGTTCTTTATCGTTTTGCGGCAGGTTGCCGCAACAAAAATTTCGAAAAGGAGGAATTACTATCACTCAGGTTTCAATCATAGTACCTATTATTATTGCCGTAGTCGGTGTAATCTCAAGTATCGTTACATTCGTGCTTGGCGGTTTACGTAGGAAGAAGGTTGCTGAGGCGGCTATCGGCTCTGCTGAGCAGGAAGCAAACAAGATCGTCAGCGAAGCTATCGCAACCGCAGAAGCAAAGAAAAAGGAATCAATCCTTGAAGCCAAGGATGAAATCCACAGACTCAGATCAGAAACAGAAAAAGAGCTGCGTGAAAGACGCAGTGAAGTTCAGCGTATGGAACGCAGAATCACCCAGAAGGAAGAAACTCTCGATAAGAAGAGCGACAACCTTGAAAAGAAAGAAGAAGTTCTCGCTGAAAAAATCAAGGCTGCAGACGTTCGCCTTGAAGAAATCGAAGCCCTCAAGAAGGGTCAGTTCGAAATGCTTGAAAGAATTTCAGGCTTCACAAAGGAGCAGGCTAAAGACTTCATCATCAAAACTCTTGATGATGAGCTTGATCACGAGAAGGCTGTCAGAATTCAGGAATACGAGCAGAAAACAAAGGATGATTGCGATCAGCTCGCAAGAGAAATCATCACAACTGCAATTCAGCGTTGTGCAGCTGACCACGCTGCAGAGGCAACGGTTTCCGTTGTTGCTCTTCCCAACGACGAAATGAAGGGCAGAATCATCGGCCGTGAAGGCAGAAACGTCAGAACTCTTGAAATGATAACGGGCGTTGACCTTATCATTGACGATACTCCCGAAGCTATCACAGTTTCAAGCTTCGATCCCGTTCGCAGAGAGATTGCAAGACTTACTCTTGAAAAGCTCATTTCCGACGGCAGAATTCACCCCGCAAGAATTGAAGAGATGTACGAAAAAGCAAAGCGTGAGGTTGAGCAGACCATCAAGCAGACAGGTGAGCACGCACTCATCGATGCAGGGGTCAACAGCGTTCATCCCGAAATCGTCAAGCTTATCGGTAAACTCAGATACAGAACAAGCTACGGCCAGAACGTACTTAACCATTCTCTTGAAGTATCCTATATCGCAGGTCTTATGGCAGCGGAACTTGGCACCGACGTCAAAACTGCAAAGAGAGCAGGTTTGCTTCACGATATCGGTAAGGCACTTGACCACGAAATGGAAGGCTCGCACGTTGATCTCGGCGTAGAGTTTGCAAAGAGATATAAAGAGAATGAAAATATTCTCCACGCTATCAAGGCTCACCACGGTGAGGTTGAGGCAAAAACTCTCGTTGCCTGCCTTGTTCAGGCTGCAGACGCTATTTCAGCCGCAAGACCCGGTGCAAGACGTGAGGACGTTCAGAACTACATCAAGCGTCTTGAAAAGCTTGAAGAAATCGCAACTTCATTTGAAGGTGTTGAACGTTCATTTGCAATTCAGGCAGGCCGTGAGGTTCGTATTATGGTCAAGCCCGAGCTTGTTAATGATGACAAGATGGCTCTTCTTGCCCGTGACGTTGCAAAGAAGATTGAAGAGAGCATGGAATATCCCGGCCAGATCAAAGTTCATCTTATCAGAGAAAGCAGATCCATCGATTTCGCAAAATAATTTTCCAAGGGGCTGCGTTTGCAGTCCCTTGATTTGATTTTTTCAGAAAAGGAGTCACAATGAATATTCTTGTTATCGGTGACGTTGTTTCGTCAAAAGGCTGTGAATTTCTTCGCTCTGCTCTGCCTTCGTTCAAGAAGGTCAAGGGCATTGACCTTTGCATAGCAAACGGTGAAAATTCCGCAGTCGGCAACGGTATAACTCCTTTTTCTGCACAGTATCTTTTTGACAGCGGTGTTGATTTTCTCACAACGGGCAACCACGTTTTCCGCCGCAGAGAGATGTACGATATGCTCGATGAGAGCGATTATATCATCCGACCCGCAAACTTCAACAAGAATAATCCGGGCAAGGGTTATGCAGTTATCGATATGGGCTTCGTCAGAGTCGGTGTTATCAATCTGATGGGCAACGTTTATATGGACAGATGCGATAACCCCTTCGCAGTCGTTGACGAAATTCTTCCCAAGCTTTCGGATTGCAGAATAATTCTCGTTGATTTTCACGCAGAGGCAACCGCAGAGAAAAAAGCACTCGGCTATTATCTTGACGGCAGAGTGAGTGCGGTTTTCGGCACACATACTCACGTTATGACTGCCGACGCAACCATAATGCCCAAGGGCACGGCGTATATCACCGATATCGGTATGACGGGTCCGAAGGTTTCCGTTCTCGGAGTCAAACCTGAAATTTCAATCGAATGGCTGAAAACGAGTATGCCTGCGAGGTTTGATACCGCAGAGGGCGATTGCATTATGAACGGATGCATTTTTGAAATTGACAACAAGACGGGCAAGGTAATCAATATCGAACCCGTAACTATAGAATAAGGGTGGGTTTATGCAGAAACTTCTCAGCTATATGCGTTCCGCCTGCCAGCAATATGAAATGATAAAAGAGGGCGACAGAATTGCCGTCGGTGTTTCGGGCGGTAAAGATTCGATGGCTCTTCTTGCCGCAATGGCGAATCTTCGTATTTTTTATCCCGAAAAATTTGAACTCGTTGCAATAACTCTCGACCCCCGTTTCGGAGGGGAAGACGGAGATTATTCGGCAATCGGGGAATTCTGCAAAGAGCGTGAGATAGAATATATCGTAAAGAGAACGCAACTTGCAGAGGTCATTTTCGATATCCGAAAGGAATCGAATCCCTGCAGTCTTTGTGCGAGAATGCGCAGGGGTGCGCTTCACGATGCGGCCAAAGCGGCAGGCTGCAACAAAATTGCGCTGGGTCATCATCTTGATGACGTGGCCGAAACGTTTATAATGAATCTTTTCAACGGCGGTACGCTCGATTGCTTTATGCCCGTGACGTATCTCTCGAGAAAAGATATCTATATGATAAGACCGATGATTTTCGCAAGAGAAAGCGATTGCGCAAGGGTAGTGCGAAAAGAGGGTCTGCCGATTGTCAAAAGCAAATGCCCTGCCGACGGTACAACCGAAAGGCAGGAGGTCAAGGATTTCCTCAATTCATTGGAAAAGAAATACGGTAACGTCCGCGAAAAAATCCTCGGCGCAATGCAGAGGAAAGGCGTAAACGGATATTGATATGGATTTACCGAAAAGGAAACATCCGAGGTTAAAGAATTATGATTACAGTCAGAACGGCTGTTATTTCGTAACAATCTGCGTGAAAGAGAAAAAGCATTTGCTTGGTCGTGTCGATGTAGGGCGGGATGCCCACATCCCGCCACAGATAATTCTTTCGATGACGGGGAAAGTTGCTGAAAAATATATTCTAAATATTGAGAAAGCATATCAGAATATTTTAATAGAAAACTACGTTATAATGCCTAATCACATACATCTTCTTCTGATGTTTGATTCATCACTATGTGATGACGGCGGGATGAGGGCATCCCGCCCTACACTGTCTACTGTTGTCAGGTCATTCAAAACAATGGTGACCAAAGAAATCGGATATTCAGTATGGCAGGATTCGTTCTATGACAGGGTTATCGACTCTGTTAAGGGCTATGAAGAGGTGTGGAATTATATTGAGGAAAATCCGTATAAATGGACAATTGGTAAAGGCGAAGATTTTTAGTGATGTAATACCGTAAGGCGGTATATCTGCATTATGCCGTCCCCTACAAATGTTAAAATAACAATACCTAAATCAGAAAGGTAGAAACAATATGAAATACGCTGTAATACTTTATGACGGAATGGCTGACTATGCTGTTCCTGCACTTGACGGCAAAACTCCTATGGAACTTGCAAAGAAACCCCGTTTTGATGCTATGGCACAGAAGGGCAGGGTAGGTCTTGTAAGAACTGTTGCCGACGGTCTCAAACCCGGCAGTGACGTTGCTAACCTCAGCGTTCTCGGTTACGACCCCAAAATCTGCTATACGGGCCGTTCACCCCTTGAAGCTGTCAGCATCGGTGTTAAGATGGCTGACGATGACGTTGCTCTTCGCTGCAACGTTGTAACCCTCAGCGACGAAGAAAATTATGACGATAAAACAATGCTCGATTATTCGGCAGGCGATATCTCAACCGCAGAGGCAGCCGAAATCATCAAAACCGTTCAGGAGCATTTCGGCAACGACGAATTCGCTTTCTTCAGCGGTGTAAGCTACAGACATTGCCTTATCCATCACGGCGGCACAACAGAGCTTGGCAAAATGACTCCTCCCCACGATATTTCGGGCAGAGTTATCGGTGAATATCTCTCAACCTCTCCCAACGCAGAGAAGCTCGTTGCAATGATGAAAGAGAGCTATTCCTTCCTTAAAGACCACCCCGTAAACAAGAAGAGAATTGCAGAAGGCAAAGCACCCGCAAACTCAATCTGGCTCTGGGGCGAGGGCAGTAAGCCTGCTCTTTCAAACTTTGAAGAGACCTACGGTGTCAAGGGCAGTGTCGTTTCCGCAGTTGACCTGCTCAAGGGTATCGGCATCTGTGCAGGTATGAGCACTCCCGAGGTTGAAGGCGCAACGGGATATATCGACACAAACTTCGAGGGCAAGGCAAATGCCGCTGTTGAAGAGTGGAAAAACGGCGCAGACCTTGTTTATATCCATATCGAGGCTCCCGATGAATGCGGTCACAGAAACGAGCCCGAAAACAAAATCAAGGCAATCGAGCTTATCGATGAAAGAGTGCTTCCCATCGTGCTTGATTATCTCAACGGTTGCGGCGATGATTACAAGGTTATGATTCTGCCCGACCATCCCACCCCCATCGTTACACAGACTCACGCAAGCGACCCCGTACCCTTTATGATTTATCATAAAAACGGTGAGGTTGAAAGCGGAGTTGAAACCATAAACGAAAAAACAGCCGAAGCGACGGGCGATTTCGTTGAATTCGGCCCCGGTCTTATGAAAGAATTCCTGGAGGTAAAATAAAATGAGCTATAAGATTAACACAAAATGCATTTTAAGCGGCTACTCACCTAAAAACGGTGAGCCCCGTCAGCTTCCCGTATATCAGAGCACAACCTACAAATACGATTCAAGCGTAGAGATGGGTAAGCTCTTTGACCTTGAGGCATCGGGTTATTTCTACACCCGTCTGCAGAATCCCACAAACGATGCCGTTGCCGCAAAGATTGCAGACCTTGAAGGCGGTGTAGGTGCAATGCTTACCTCCTCGGGTCAGGCTGCATCTTTCTATTCGGTAGTCAATATTGCATCCGCAGGCGACCACGTTATCAGCTCCGCAAAGATTTACGGCGGTACTTTCAACCTCTTCAACGTTACGATGAGAAAGCTCGGCATTGACTTCACGTTCGTCAGCCCTCAGGCAACGAGAGAAGAGCTTGACGCTGCGTTCAAGCCCAACACAAAGGCTGTTTTTGCAGAGAGCCTTTCAAACCCTGCTCTCGAAGTGCTTGATATCGAAACCTTTGCTCAGGCTGCTCACGCTCACGGCGTGCCCCTCATCATCGATAACACCTTCCCCACACCCGTTAACTGCAGACCCTTCGAGTTCGGTGCGGATATCGTTATCCACTCAACAACAAAATATATGGACGGCCACGCAACAAGCGTTGGCGGTGTAATCGTTGACAGCGGTAATTTCGACTGGACACAGAATGATAAATTCCCCGGTCTGACCACTCCCGACGATTCATATCACGGCATCACTTATACCGAGCGTTTCGGCAAGCTTGCATATGTCACAAAGGCAACCGCACAGCTTATGCGTGACCTTGGCTCAATTCCCTCACCCTTCAATGCATTCCTTCTCAACCTCGGCCTTGAAACTCTTCCCCTTCGAGTTGAAAGACATTGCTATAACGCATCAAAGGTTGCGGAATATATCAGAGACAGCGGCTGTGCTGTTGAGGTTACCTATCCCGGTATGGAAGGCAGCAAGGGCTACGAACTTGCACAGAAATATATGCCGGGCGGCACAAGCGGTGTTATTTCATTCCGCATCAAGGGTGGCAGAGATGCCGCAACAAAGTTTATGGACAGCCTCAAGATTGCTGAAATCGCAACTCACGTTGCCGATGCAAGAACCTGCTGCCTGCATCCTGCAAGCACAACCCACCGTCAGCTCACAAGCGAAGAGCTCATTGCCTGCGGTATTTCGGATGACCTTATCCGTCTTTCCGTCGGTATTGAGCACGTTGACGATATTATTGCCGATGTTGCACAAGCATTGGAAGCTTCACAGAAGTAATACTGTTATTTTTCATTAAAAAACATCGTCATAAGAAAAAAATTAAAAAAACACTTGCTTTTTTGAACTTCTTGTGATAAAATCCATTTGTTATGTTTATGTATTTCCGAAAGAGGTGAACACAATGAAGGAAGGAATCCATCCTAACTACAAGCAGACAGCTATCCGCTGCGCATGCGG
>JAGBUT010000247.1 GCA_017630695.1 Clostridia bacterium | reverse complement strand
GTCGAGGCTTAAGACAACGTTTGAGCATTCGCGGTTTGCAAAATCGATAACGTCATCGTAGATAAGTACGCCGTTTGTTGTGAGCGTGAAGCGGAAATTCTTGTTATGCTCTTTTTCAATGCTTCTTGCATAGGCAACAAGCTGCTTGACAACGTCAAAATTCATCAGCGGCTCACCGCCGAAAAAGTCAACCTCAAGATTTTTGCGTGTGCCCGAATTTTCGATAAGAAAATCGAGTGCACGTTTGCCGACCTCATAGCTCATAATAGCTCTGTCGCCCTGGTATTTGCCCTGACTTGCAAAGCAATAGGCGCAGTTGAGGTTGCAGGTGTGAGCGATATGGATGCAAAGAGCCTTTACAACGCCTCTGGTCTTATCCTTGAGTTTGCCTGCCATCGGCTCAAAGGTATCGGGGGCAAAGAGTTTGCCTGCCGCTTTAAGCTCTTCAACCTGCTCGTAGCATTCGTTGGTATCGGCATCGGTAATTTCAACACCGTCAACGTATTTTTCTTTCATTGCGGAAAGAACGGCTTCTTTATCGGCTGATTCAAACATTGAAATGATATCGTATGCAACGTCGTCAACTGCGTGAACGGAGCCTGAACAGATATCGAGAACGATATTGTATCCGCCGAGTTTATATTGGTGAATCATAGTGTATAACTCCCGTCATAAAAAATGCCGCCAATCAAGGCGGCACTTTCTTTTTTGCAAACTAAAATTATTTGCTTTCCTTGCTTTCGCACTGCTGATTAGCAATACCGCAGCTTGTCTTGCAAGCGGACTGGCATGATGTCTGGCATTCGCCGCAGCCGCCCTTCTTTGCGCTTTCGCAAAGGTTCTTGGTTTCGATTGTTTTGATATGCTTCATTACAATAACCTCCGAGTATAATAATCGAGTGTATTATATCACGGTTTTAGGGTCAAGTCAATATCAACCGTTGTCATTTTTTATATATCGGGATATTAATTTTTTGTCATTTTTGTGATAACTAAAAAAATCGGAATTATATCAAAAAAATTGCATAAAAAAACTATACAAACGAAAAAAATTGTGATAAAGTATGTATGTTAATCACATTCAATTTAAGGAGTGTTGCAAAATGAAAAAGATTTACGAAGGCAAAACAAAGGACGTTTATTCACTTGATAACGGCAACGTTATGCTTAAGTTCAAGGACGATTGCACAGGCAAAGACGGCGTTTTCGATCCCGGTGAAAACAGCGTTGGTCTCACAATCGAAGGCATCGGCAAGGCAAACCTTATCTCATCCGTTCATTATTTCGAGCTTCTCAAGGAAGCAGGCATCAAGACTCACTACGTAAGTGCTGACGTTGAAAACGCAACAATGGAAGTTCTCCCCGGTAAAGTTTTCGGTCACGGTCTTGAAGTTATCTGCCGCCTTGTTGCAACAGGCAGCTTCATCCGCAGATACGGTGAATACATTGCAGACGGCACACCCCTTGAAGGCGGTTACGTTGAATGCACATTCAAGAACGACGCTCTCGGTGATCCCCTTGTTACAGGCGAAGGCCTTGCAGCACTCGGCATCATGAGCCCCGAAATGTTTGAAAGCATGAAGGCTCAGACTCTTGCAATCACAAAGATTGTTGCTGACGACCTCAAGTCAATCGGTCTTGACCTTTGGGATATCAAGTTCGAGTTCGGCTATAACAACGATGAAGTTATCCTCATCGACGAAATCGCATCAGGTAACATGAGAGTTTATAAGGACGGCAAAATTGTTGATCCCGTTGAACTCACAAAGCTCATCAACAACAGATAATCATCACATAATAACAGAAGCCACACCGATTTGGTGTGGCTTTTTTGTTTTAAATCTGAAATATATTCAGCTTATCGACAACGTTGACGAGCATACCCATAAGCGATTCAAGAGCCTTGCCGATTTCGAAAGCCTTATCGGGGTTTGCTTCAATCCAAGCAACAACCCAGGTTATCAGCCTTTCAAGCATACCGTAAACGTCGATTCCGATTTTGTCGAGGATAAACATCGGAATCATAACGGGTAAAAACAACGTGATTGTAAATACTGCGCCCATAGAAATCTCCTTTTGACAAATGATTTGAGTGATGTCTGTATTCTATCGGATGGGAGCTGAAAACACAAGCAACAGCGCTTTACATTTAAGAAAAATGACAAAAATTTATGAATGTAACATAAAGTTTACAGGTGTACCGAGAGTGGTACACCTGCTTTACATTCCTTATTTATCAATGGTCTGAAGGAATTTGTTTGCAAGAGAAACGATTTCCTTGCCCTTCTTTGTTTTGGATGCGATTGCCGAGATGGGTTTGAGAGAAATTTTGCCGAGAATTTCGGGCACGGCAATTTCTTTGCCCGTCTGGTTTGAGATGAGCTTCTGCACCTCGGGATTTTCCATAATAGCGCCGATGCTGTCATCGAGTGAAAGCTTGTCGGGGTCGATTTCGTCACTTGCACCGAACCAGTTGCGAATGAAGGATTCGCATCCCTCGGGAAGCTTGTAATCGGGATTTTCAACAGTTGTGCCGTTGACAACAATCTGATGCTTACGTCTACCGCTGTTGGCAACGATAACGTTTTCACCCTCTTTGATTTCAGCGGTGAATTCGAAAATGCCTTCAGCTTCAAGAGTCTGTGCCTCGCCGTTGACGGTGAGAGTTACGCTCGGGCAGTTGGAGTAAACCTTGATAGTCTGTTCGCCGACGGGCCTGTCAACGAATCTTTCACCGCAGACGTGAACGAATTTTTCGTCTGACCAGAATGCCTTATAAACGTAGAAGGAATCCTTCTTGATTTTGCGGTCAATGGTAACGAGACCCTTGTTGTTTCGGCCTCTGACACCGCCCTCGTTACGGATTGCGGAGCCGAAGTCAAACATATTCCAGACGTATGAACCCCAGAGCCAATCACGCTCGTTGAAAGCTTTGATATAGTGCTCGTGGAAAATTGCCTGATATTCTTCACTGTAGTCACCCTGCTTGGGCTCTG
>JAGBUT010000246.1 GCA_017630695.1 Clostridia bacterium | reverse complement strand
TTCTTGCATTTACAGTATTGCCTGAAAACCTCGGGGTTATCATCATCGGATACCGATAAATCATCCGAAAATCAAAAAATTTTTTTAAAAACAAAAAAACGAGCAAAACAGAGCAAAAAAGAGCATCTGAGAGAAAAACGGAGTAAAATATTTAAAAAATCAAAACCGAAACGGATTTTTCACGGATATTATAAAAATATTGTTGACATTTGCAAGTTTTTGCTCTATATTTTATATTATACTTTTATGTATTAAAGTAAAATCGGTTTTTCCGCGTGAAAAACCATTATCAGCCGTTTTTGTCCGCTTGTTCGGAAAGGGCAGAGAGGGGATGCATAATTGAAAGAAAACGTTATTATCGACTTAAAAAACATTTCCGTTAAATTCGGAGATAATCAGGTGCTTAAAGACCTTAACCTCTATATCCGCGATAAGGAGTTTATAACTTTTCTCGGTCCTTCGGGATGCGGTAAAACAACAACTCTGCGCATTATCGCAGGCTTCATCGAACCCGATGAAGGCGAGGTTATTTTTGAGGGCAAAAAAATCAATGGTGTGCCGCCTCATAAGAGACAGGTGAACACCGTTTTTCAGCGTTATGCTCTTTTTCCTCATCTTAACGTTTATGAAAATATCGCTTTCGGTCTGCGAATCAAAAAGGTTCCCGAAAAGCAGATTAAAGAAACAGTTGAGGAAATGTTGGCTCTTGTTAACCTCAAGGGCTTTAATAAGCGTAACATAAATTCGCTTTCAGGCGGTCAGCAGCAGAGAGTTGCGATTGCGAGAGCTCTTGCGGTTAATCCCAGAGTTCTTCTTCTTGATGAGCCTCTCGGTGCGCTTGACCTTAAGCTGCGCAAGGATATGCAGCACGAGCTTAAAAATATCCAGCAGAGACTCGGCATTACCTTCATCTACGTTACCCACGATCAGGAGGAAGCTCTTTCAATGTCCGATACCGTTGTTGTTATGGACAGCGGTGTTATCCAGCAGATAGGCACACCTCTTGATATCTATAACGAACCCAAGAATGCTTTCGTTGCCGATTTCATCGGTGAGAGTAATATTCTTGACGGCGTTATGCTTGACGACTGCCTCGTTGAGTTTTCGGGTCACCGTTTCGAGTGCCTTGATAAAGGCTTCGCAAAGAACGAGGCTGTTGACGTAGTTGTCCGTCCCGAGGACGTTGACGTTGTTCCCGTTGAAAAGGGAATGCTCAAGGGCGAGGTAACCTCGGTAACGTTCAAGGGAGTTCACTTTGAAATCATCGTTGATATCGGCGGCTTCAAGTGGATGATTCAGACAACGGATTATCAGGCAGAAGGCAGCAAAATCGGTCTTTTCATCGAGCCCGATGCAATCCACATTATGAAAAAATCAGAATATTCAGGTATCTACGGCGATTACAGCTCCTTCAGTGAGGAGTTTGACGAGCTTTCCGATCCCGAGGAGGTGGAGGAAGAATGAGCAACCGTTCATCTCTCGGCTCAAAGCTGATTGCCGCACCGTATATCGTTTGGGCAATGCTGTTTATTATTGCGCCGTTGATTTTTGTTGTTTATTATTCCTTCACAAATGCTGACGGCAATTTCACACTTGCCAATATGGCGGAGCTGGGCAAATGTGCGCCCACCTTCCTTCGCTCGATAGGGTTCGGAATCGTTGCAACGCTGATTTGCCTTGTGATTGCGTTCCCCCTCGCGTATATTATTTCACAAAAAACAGATAAGGTTCAGCGAACTCTCGTTATGCTTGTTATGCTTCCGATGTGGATGAGCTTCCTTATCAGAACGTATTCGTGGATGGCTTTGCTTCAGGATACGGGTATCATCAACAGCTTCATCACGAAGCTCGGTCTTGACCCCGTTCATATGATCAATACCCCCGGTGCGGTTATTCTCGGTATGGTCTATAACTTCCTGCCGTATATGATAATGCCGATTTATTCAGTTATGGCAAAGCTCGATTATTCAATGGTTGAAGCTTGTCAGGATCTCGGCGGCAACAGACTCACCGTTATCAGAAAATGTATTATTCCGATGAGTATGCCCGGTGTTGTTTCGGGCATCACAATGGTTTTCGTTCCCTCCGTCAGTACCTTCTATATTTCGCAGAAGCTCGGCGGCGGCTCGTTTGACCTTATCGGTGACGTTATTGAAAGACAGTTCCAGCAGTCTTATAACTATAACCTCGGTGCGGCAATTTCGCTCGTTCTGATGGTGCTTATTCTTATCTGTATGGCGGTTATGAACCGCTTTACCGAGGATGAGGAGGGCATGGTAATATGAAGATTTTCTCAAAGCTTTATACCATTCTCGTTTTCCTTTTCCTTTATGCTCCGATTATCGTACTTATCATATTTTCGTTCAACTCATCTTCGAGCACAAGTATGCTCACGGGCTTTTCACTGCAGTGGTATAAGGCTCTGTTCAAGGATGAGGCAACGCTTACCGCTTTGTATAACACCGTTATCCTTGCGGTTTGTTCATCGGTTATCGCAACTGCATTGGGCACTGCCGCCGCAGTCGGTATCGATAAGATGAAAAAAGGCGCAGTTCGTTCGGGTATTATGGCTGTAACGAATATCCCGATGATGAACCCCGAAATCGTAACGGGTATTTCAATGATGCTTCTGTTTGTTTTTGCAGGAAGCCTTGTCAAAAACAGTGCTGTGCTCGGTTTCGGCACAATGCTTGTAGCCCACGTTACTTTCAACCTGCCTTACGTTATTCTCAACGTTTTGCCCAAGCTTCGTCAGACTGATAAAAACCTTGCCGAAGCCGCGCAGGACCTCGGTTGCAGACCTGCTTCCGCATTTTTCAAGGTTGTGCTTCCGTCGATTATGCCGGGTGTTATCACGGGAATGATTATGGCGTTCACTCTGTCGCTTGATGATTTCATTATCAGCTATTTCACAAGCGGTCCGGGATTCCAGACTCTTCCGATTGCGATTTTCTCAATGACCAAGAGGAGAGTCAAGCCCGATATGTATGCTCTTTCTGCTCTGATTTTCGTGAGCATTCTCGTGCTTCTTATCATCTATAACGTTGCACAGCAGAAGAGCGAAGAAAAAACAAAGAAAAAATCTTAAGGATTAATCCGTACCCTAACGAAAGGAGTTGCAAGGTGTGAAAAAAGTTGTTGCATTGCTTCTTGCACTTGCGGCCGTGATGCTCCCCGCTTTTTCGGGATTTGCGGCTGAAGCGGATGAAATTGAAGCCCTCAGAGGCACAACCCTCTACGTTTATAACTGGGGCGAATATATTTCAGACGGCTCGGATGACTCGCTTGACGTCATCAAGGAATTTGAAAACAGATACGGCATTACCGTTGTTTACGATACTTTTGATAACAATGAAACGATGTATTCAAAGCTCAAAAGCGGCGGTGTTGCATATGATATCGTTATCCCTTCGGATTATATGATTGAAAGAATGATTTCCGAGGATATGCTTGAGAAGATTGATTTCTCAAACATCCCCAACTATCAGTATATCCCCGAAAAATACCGTTCTCTCAGCTATGACCCGAAAAACGAATATTCCGTGCCCTACACAGTCGGTATGGTAGGTCTGATTTATAATACCGAAATGGTTTCCGAAGCACCCACAAGCTGGAATGCTCTCTGGGATAAGAACTATACGGGCGGAATTCTGATGTTCAATAATCCGAGAGACGCTTTTGCAATCGCACAGAGCATTCTCGGTATGGATTACAATATGCAGTCAGAGGCATCGTGGAAGGTTGCCGCAGAGCTTCTCAAGGAGCAGAAGATAGTTTCTCCCACCTACGTCAGCGACGAGGTTTTCAATATGATGGAATCGGGCGAAGCTGCATTTGCACCCTATTACGCAGGCGACTTCCTCTCAATGCAGGAGAATAACCCTGCTCTCGCTCTTGTTTACCCCGAGGAGGGTGTAAACTTCTTCGTTGATGCAATGTGCATCCTCAAAGGCTCAAAGAATAAACGTGCCGCAGAGCTTTTCATCGACTATATGCTCGACCCCGAAATTGCTCTTGCGAATGCGGAATATATCTGCTATGCGAGTCCTCACACGGGAGTTTACAACAATCCTGAATATACATATTATCAGAACGAAATTCTCTATCCCGAGGAGGGCAAGTTCAAAACGCAGAACTTCCTCAACCTCAAACCTGAAACCCTTGCTCTGATGAGCACCTTGTGGGATGACGTAAAGAATCATATTCCGAATACAGATTCGAGCAACTATGATTTCTTCTTCGGTGACGGTGAGCTCGGCAATGCCGAAGGCACTGTTATGACTCCCGAAGCGTGGAGCTACGTTATCTATATCGGCATTTTCGTTGCAATCTGCCTTGCATACGTGCTTTTCAGATACGCAAGAAAGAAATACAGAGAAAAGGTATAAACAAAATGAACTGTCTGCTTGTACGGCGGACAGTTCTTTTTTGCGGTCTTGCTTCGGATTTTATGAAGTCTTAAAATAAAACCTTGCAAAGTCTGAAAATGAAACCTTGCAAAGTCTGAAAATAAAACTTTGCAAAGTCTGAAATTAAACCCCTATCTATAATAATATATCAATAATAATATAAGCAATAATAATTCATCAACTTCTGTGATGAACGGTGAAATAAGAGAAGAGATTAATTATATTTTTTCTGAAAAAAGCGACCTGCAAAGGCATAACCGATGCAGGCCGTTTTGATTTTTATATAAGCTCGATATCTGCGTAAACAGCGTGGTGGTCAGAGTAGAATTCACCATCGATGAGCTTGTTGATAACCTTGAAGTTAACGGGTCTCACGGTTGCCTTGTCAACGAAAACAAAGTCGATGATTGAGTGGATTTCCTCGGGTCTGAAGCCGTGGAAGGTGTAGCAATCGTCGCTGTCGGGTGCGAGGGTACGTGCGTCAGCCATATTTGCGCTGATCATCGTGTTGTAGCAATCCGAACCCTGCTCAACGTTGAAATCACCTGTGCAGACTACGGGTACACCGCCGAATGAAGCCGCCTTTTCCTGAATCATCTTTGCACCGTTAATCTGTGCGATTCTGCCGATATGGTCAAGATGAGTGTTGAAATGGATATATGCCTTGCCGCTTTCTTTGTGGGTGAGCTTGACGTAGG
Organism: Clostridia bacterium; assembly: GCA_017630695.1. Taxonomy (GTDB): domain Bacteria; phylum Bacillota; class Clostridia; order Oscillospirales; family Acutalibacteraceae; genus CAG-177. The sequence continues at coordinate 5,025 of JAGBUT010000246.1, read as the reverse complement.
TTGCGATTCTTGTGCAGGCAGAGTCCCAACCCTTTGAGGGTACGTCGGGAGTTTCCGAAATCCAGAAGTTGCCGCTGTCACTTGCCGTGAATTCATCCTTGAGATAGAATACTGCCGAGAATTCGCCTTCTTCCTTGCCGTCGTCCCTTCCAACGCCTACGAAGTCATATTCGGGCAGATTTTCCCTTAATGCGGTCATCCACTCTATATGAGCCTCCTGAACGCCGAAAGAGGAGGGTCTTGCTTCCTTGATAATCTGACAAACGAGAGGGATTCTGTGAACGTAGTTTCTGTGACCTTCTCCCCAGCAGAGAAGGTTAAAAGACATAATTCTGAACATTATTTTGTACCTCCGTTAAATAACGTCATTTCCACTGTTACGGGGAAATGGTCTGATGCGAGGATGTGGTCGATGAAGCCTGAATCGATTTTATATGATTTTACGGATGAAACGTAGCCGTTTGTGAAAATGAAATCAATCGGCTTTGTTGAGGACATAATAACGTGGTAGCCGTGATAGGTTGCGTGGTTATCAGCATCTTCTGCAAGATATTTGCTGTCTTTGAGACCGCATTCAACAAGAGCGTTGTAACAAGCGGAGCCTTCGCTGACGTTGAAGTCGCCCGTCAGAACAACGGGGATGTCGGGAGCGATTTCAGCGATTTTTGCAGTGATGAGCGAAACGGATTCCTCCTGCGCAACAGCACCGACGTGGTCGAAATGAACGTTGAAATGAGCATATGTGAAGCCCGTTTCCTTGTTTCTGAGGATAGCGTAGGTGCAGATTCTGTTACAAGCGGCATCCCAACCGAGAGAAGGCTCGTCAGGAGTTTCGGAGAGCCAGAAATGACCTGATTCAACGAGGTCATATTTATCTTTGAGATAGAAGATTGCGCTTGATTCACCTTCGGAAATGCCGTCGTCTCTGTATTTTTCAACGTGAGCGTAGTCCTCAAGACCTGCAGCAAGAGTTTCAACCCATCTCTTATCAGCTTCCTGCACACCGAGTGAGTCGGGAGCTTTTTCGTTTATGGTGTTGAGAATATGTACTGCTCTCTTCTCAACGGCTCTGATACCGTCACCGCTGATTTTGAGGTTGTATGACATAATCGTAACGTCCTGAGTGCTGACCGCTTCAGCAATGGGGTTGGGGTTTACGTTAACGGGCGGTACGCTCGGATTGATACCCTGAGAGGGTGTCTGGGGAGAGAAGAGTGCGATTATTGCTGTAAAAAGAGCAATAATTGTCTGAGTGAATTTAAAAAACATAAATTATCTCCTTTCAGTTGAAGAGAGTGAGTGTTGAAGCAACGGGATGATGGTCGGAGGGATAAATTCCGTTGAGCTTGTTGCGGTCAACCGCATAGCTGCCTACAGATTTCACGTATGCGTTTGTGAAAATGAAATCGATGGGAAGCTCTTTGGTTGTCATTTCGGAGTAGCCGTGGAAAGTGCCGTCGTTATCCTCGGAGCCTGAAAGTACTCTTGTGTCTGCAAAGCCGCTTTCGATAACTGATGCGTACATTTCACTTTCCATATTTTCGTTGAGGTCACCCGTGAAAACAACGGGCATATCGGGAGCAATTTCGGCAATCTTGCTTGTTACAACGGCAACGGATTCCTGCCTTGCGATAACGCCGAGGTGGTCAAAATGAGCGTTGAAATGAGCGTATGTAAAGCCTGTTTCCTTATCCTTGAGCACTGCATAGGTGCATACTCTGTTGAACATTGCATCCCAGCCTTTTGAAGGCTTATCGGGAGTTTTTGAGAGCCAGAATGTGCCGCCCTCAACAAGCTCGTATTTATCTTTCTTATAGAAAATGGGACTTGCTTCGCCACCGAGGTCTCTTGCTCTGCCTACACCGACGTAGCCGTATTCGGGGAAGGTTTCCTTGAGAATTTCATACCAAGCTTCCGTAACCTCCTGCATACCGAATGAGTCGGGGTTGAATTTCTCAACGTTCTGCTTGATGAGAGGAGCTCTGTTTTCGGGAGCCTTCTCGCCCGTGCCGCCCATATAGATGTTATAGGTCATAACGGTAACGGTCTGCTCGATTGTTGCCTCGGGAAGTGTTTCGGGGTTAACGGGTGTGATGGGTGAGGGAGTGTAGAAAGCGGAGAGAATAAGTGTGACGAGAGCGAAAAATGCTGAAATAATCTTGTCAATCATTTTTAAATTTCCTTTCCTTTTCATTATTTACAGAAGGCTTCAAGGGATGAAACATCAAGAATATCAATGTTTTCAGCCTTTGAAATCACCTTCATAATATCTTTTGCCATTGTGAGTGTGCCGCCGATTTCGTTGCTTTCGGAGTTGAGAACAATAATCGGATCGTGAACGCTCAATCGAATCAGGAACCAGCCGTTTCCGTTTGATTCATCGGTATTGATGCGGATTCCTTCGTGGTTATCCTCTGCCGCAGACCAACCGATACGGGATTTTGCTTCATTTTCAAAAAGCTCAATGATTTTTTCGCCTTCGGGGCGGAAATTATCGCAGAGAATCTTGAATCGGAGCTCTTTTTCTTCTGCGGGCTCGGGGAGGTTTGCAATCAGATCCTCAAGGCTCTTGCCTTCTGAAGAGAGAGCCGCTGCCTGAATGATGAGCTTTGTTATCAGATATGCACCGTCATCGAGAAAATAGTTTTCAGCGAATGCGGCGTGACCCGAGGTTTCCATCGCAAGAGGGCAGGGGATTCCGCTTTCGCAAAGCTCAATCTGTTTGTTGATAACGTTTCTGTAGCCTCTTTTGAATCGCAGATGAATACCGCCGTTTTCTTTGATAAACCGTGCAAGACCGTCGGAGGTAACGCTGTCTGTAACAATCGTGCCGCCTTTGCAGGATTCGAGAGCGATTTTTGAAGCGAGGGCAACGAGACGGTTGCGGTTGATTTCAAATCCGCCCTTGCCTACACAAGCGGCTCTGTCAACATCGGTGTCGAATATAACGCCGAAATCCGCTTTTGCAGCGGCTGTTGCTTTTGAAACACATTCCAGAGCCTGAGCGTTTTCGGGGTTGGGAGCGTGGTTGGGGAAGTTACCGTCGGGGTTGAGATAAATACTGCCTGAAATATCCGCACCCAGAGGCTCAAGCACGTCGGTTGCATAGAAACCGCCCACACCGTTGCCTGCATCCACAACGATTTTCATTCCGTTAAGCGGATGATTGCGGTCAGCCTTGCTGTCAACACCGTTTATTATCATTTCACGCAGGATTTCTGCGTATCTCTTCATAAATCTGCAGGGCACACGGTCACCCTCAAGTGAGCCGAGGGGGTTTTCGGTTTCGTCTGCGAGTCTGAGGATATCACCGATATCCTTGCCGTCGAGACCGCCTTCACGGGTGAAGAATTTGAGACCGTTTCTGTCTTTGGGGTGGTGACTCGCAGTTATCTGTACCGCGCCGTCACATCCCATTTCAACCGTTGTCATAAACATTGCAGGGGTCGAGGAAAGTCCGCAATCCGCAACGCTCACACCGTTTGAGCAAAGAGCCTTTATAACGGCATTCTTGATTCTTTCAGCAGAAAGACGGCTGTCGTGACCGACGGAGATATAGAGATTTTCTTTGCCTGTTTTTTCTTTGAGCCATTGAGCGAAAGCAAATGCACAGCGCATAACCATATCGTCGCTCATAAAAAGGGGATTGCTTTCATCACCGAGGGCATATCCTCGGATGTCACTGCCGCTTTTGAATCGGGAGTAATCCATATTAATCCTCCTTGGAATAATAGCTGTCGGAAACCTTGAGCAAGAAACGGTACATCGGAGCGAAATTTTTATATGCACTGCGAAGAATACCGATTATTTTATCGCTTTCAAGGTCACTCGTGCTGCCCGAGAAATTTATGAAATAAAAATCCTTGCAGTTATAGTATTCTTCAAGACCGAGGGGGCAGTCAGGCTGCGGTCTTTTATATTGTGTGCCGCTTAAACGGGCACCCGTATTTTCACATTTTATTGCCGCCTGAATGAATTCCTCGCTATCTTCACGAAGGAATTTTCTGAATTCAGCCATAAGACCCGGCTCGTTATCAAAAAATCCGATGCCGTATGAGTAGGCTGAGGGGGTAACCTCAAACCACATACAAGGATAACCTCTCCACTGATGTTTGTCACGCATAAACATAACCCACATATTTTCTCTGTAGAGGCTCTTATCCTTGGTGTATCTCGTATCCCTGCGGATTCTTGAAACCATTTTGGTTGGGATTGTGTTCATCAGAGGGTCGAGCGAGAGCATTTCTTCACCGAGAATGCCTGCAATCTGACGCATCGGCACGGTCATTTTCGCTTTCAGCTCTTCTTTATGGTCATCGTAATATGCCTTTGAGTTGCGGAATCGGTTATCCGCCATCATAAAGAGAGCTTCGCTTGTTATTCCTTTGAAATCCATTATATCAGACCTTCCTTGTGGAGCTTCTGTGCGGCAAGCATAATTGCTGTTTTTGCACTGCTGAAATTAATACCGCCCTGAAGCCATACTGCGTAAGGCTCACGCAGAGGGGCATCGGCTGAAAGCTCGATTGAAGAGCCCATAATGAATGCACCTGCAGCCATAATAACCTTACTGTCGTAGCCGGGCATATCCCACGGCTCGGGCACAACGAATGCATCAACGGGAGCGCCCGACTGAATTCCCTGACAGAAAGCAACGAGTCTTTCAGGATTTTCAAGGCAGAGAGCCTGAATTATATCGTGGCGGCTTTCGTTACTTGCAGGGGTAACCGCAAAGCCGAAATCCTCAAACATTGCCGCAGTGAAAACTGCCGCTTTGAGTGCACTGCCTACAACCGTAGGAGCGTTGAATACACCCATGAACATATTTCTGTTTTCATCAAGTGAACAGCCGACCTCTTTGCCCAGACCGGGAGTGGTTGCTCTGTAAGCGCAAAGCTCAACGAGTTCCTTTTTGCCTGCGATGTAGCCGCCCGTTCTTGCAAGAGCACCGCCTGCGTTTTTGATAAGAGAGCCTGCGATGATATCTGCGCCAACCTCGGTGGGTTCACGCATTTCAACGAATTC
>JAGBUT010000245.1 GCA_017630695.1 Clostridia bacterium | reverse complement strand
ATTCACTGCGCAGCTTATACTGCCGTTGATAATGCAGAAAACGAAAAGGAGCTTTGCTCCGCAGTTAACGAAACGGGTACGCGAAATATTGCCGCAGCTTGTGAAAAATACGGTTGTAAACTGATATATATCAGTACGGATTACGTTTTCAGCGGTGAAGGTAACGATGAGTTTGAAACCGATTCCCCGAAAGCACCCTGCAATCATTACGGCGCATCAAAGCTTGCAGGCGAAGAGGCGGCTCTGATTTGCGGAAAGTGTTTCATCGTGCGCATTTCGTGGGTTTTCGGAATCAATGGTAAAAACTTTGTTAAAACGATGCTCCGTTTATCTGAAACAAGAGACGAGCTTACCGTTGTCTGTGATCAAATCGGCTCACCGACTTATACGTATGACCTTGCGTTTTTGCTCTGTGATATGATTAAAACAGAGAAATACGGAGTGTATCACGCAACCAACGAAGGGCTATGCACATGGGCAGAGTTTGCATCCGAAATTATGCATCTTGCAAACAGAAAAACAAAAATCATTCCGATTGCAAGTTCGGAATATAAAACTGTTGCCGTAAGACCGCTGAATTCAAGGCTTTCAAAAAAATCGCTTGATGAAAACGGCTTTGGCAGACTTCCCTCGTGGCAGGATGCACTCGAAAGATATATTGAGATATTGTTAAATGAGTGTTAAACATTCGGGGTTAATATTGTAATAATCATAGTTTTATATTATAATGTATGGCAGAATTTCAGCGAAAGGAGATTTTATGGGCGAAGATAAGAAAAAAACTGATATTCAAAAAGCTTCCGACCCTCGTGACAGTATAACCGACGGTTTTTATGATTTGTCCGAGGTTTATACAGTTGCGCCCGTAAAATCAGGCAAAAAGTCTTTAACCCGTGAGGAAGAGCTTCGCCGTAAGGATGAAGAACGCCGTCAGCTTGAGATGATTGCCATCCGAGAAGATATCGAGCGCAGATATTCGATTCAGCTTGAACAGGCGCAGATCAATGCGCAGGAAACTCTTCCGCAGGCTGAAGAAAAAAAGCCGATAATTGAGTTTGAGGTTGACACTTCTGTTGTTGATGAAGAAATCGGCAGAATGGACGAGCTTATTTCAGGCGAGATTGTTGAGGATTTGGATAAAGCCGAGGTCGAAGCTGAACCTGAAGAAGAGGAAGAAACTGAAAAAGAAGAGCTTAAGGTTGAGAATGAGAAACCGAAGGTTGAAAAGAAAAGAGAAAAGAAAAACTATAGTTTCTCTGATTCAAATCCGATTTATTCGTTTGTTTATGCTCTCGGTGATTCCGTTACCGGAATTGTTTCCGCAGTATTAGTTTTGCTTTTCAAAATAATCAGAGCACCTTTTAAATGGTTGGCAAAGATTATCAGATTATTTAGCCGCAAATCCGAAAAAAGAGTAAAAGAATATATTCGCGCAACTATAAAAGAAACTGCATATTTCCGCCGTGAAATAAAATCGGCATCGAAATCAATCCGTAAAGCGTTCAGCAGACCGCTTAGTTTGCCTGCAGTGCTTATTCATTATTTCAAGAAAGCACTGGCAAGGCACAAAAACCTTCTCAAAACAGCAGCAAACGTTGCAATGCCCGTTTTGTCAATATTCATTCTTATTGTAACGATAAGTTTCTGGAGTGGTCTGACTTTTGCTCTCGAGGTTTATTACAACAATGAGAGCATCGGATATATATCCGATGAATCCGTTTATATTGAAGCGAAGGATATCTTTAAAGACAGACTTACGGGCGGCGGCTTTTCGGCTGATATTGAAGCAACGGTTGCAAACTCTGCCAATCTTAATGCCGATTATAAAATCGCAGTTGTGTCGGTTGAAGAGCTTAACGATGCTCAGGTCATCTCTGATAAGATGATTGAAAATTCCGTCGACAGTCTCACAAATGCATGCGGTGTTTATATCGACGGTAAATTTGTTTGTGCAGTTAAAAATGAAGCGGATGCGAAAACCGTTTTCTATAATATTCTTGAGCCTTATGAGGCACAGGCTGAAGCGGAAGGATACGTTGTCGGTTTTGCGCAGAATATTGACTACGTGCAGGGTCTTTACAGAAACGATAAAAGCGTTATCTGGGACGCAACCAAACTTGCAGAAAAGCTTGCACAGCCGAAAGAAGAAGCGCTTATCCATATTGCAAAAGAAGGGGATACACTTTCGTCAATTGCAGAGGAATATGAGGTTGATGAAAGCGAACTCGAGCAGCTTAATCCCGACTGCGACTTCAATAATCTCGACGAAGGTGACAGTGTAACAATCAAATCTTCAAGCGGAATTATCAATATTAAAAAGACGGTTACAACCTCTGAAATCAGAGAGCTTAAATATGACACCGTCAAGAAAAAAGACCCGACAAAGTACAGCAGTTATAAACTTGTTGAGCAAAAGGGTGTTAACGGCACTGAAAGAGTCACCAAAACAAAGATATATATTGACGGTGAGCATACCGATACCAAGTACGATTACGAAACAATCGTTGAGCCTATTGATGAAATCGTAACCGTTGGTACAAAAACTTATTATGACGGAGTTTACGTTGGTACACCCTCCGATTCAGGTTTCCTCTGGCCTGCTCCGAGCTGCCATTACGTAAGTTCGCCTTACGGTTGGCGAAGCAGTGGTTGGCATAACGGAATCGACCTTGTAAGGTCAGGCGGCGGCGCAAACGGTACACCCGTTATCGCTTCGAGAAGCGGCACTGTTGAGGTTGTTCAGCGAAGCAATTCAGGTTACGGTAATATGGTGCTTATTAACCATCACGACGGATACAAGACCCGATATGCTCATATGATAAGCGGCTCGATAACCGTTAAGGTCGGTGATTACGTTGAAGCCGGCAGAACAATCGGCAGAGTCGGTTCAACCGGTAACTCGACGGGCCCTCATCTTCACTTTGAGGTTAATTAAAGAGGCGAAGAACAGAATCCCAAGTAGTATATCTATAATTGATTTTAAAACCCTGCCCAAATCAGGCAGGGTTTTTGCGTAACACTTTGTTTTAAATAATATAAAAAAGATGTTGACAAATGGTGTTTGCAGTGTTATTCTATATAGCAAGGTTGATGAATCAGCCGGAAATAAAAAAGCTATGACGAAGAAAGCTGAGTTGCAGCGTTTTCAGAGAGGCGGCGTTTGGTGCGAGCCGTCAGCAAAGCAGTTCAAAAGCTATCCCTTCCGAGCCGAAACTCCGAAAGCCTTCGGGTAAGTAGACAGTTTCCGTAGATGCTGCGTTAAGGCATAGGGCTTGTTGGAGCCTGTGAGTGGCGCTAAGCGCAATTTGAGTGGTACCGCGGGTAAGATTATACTCGTCTCAAAGCAGAGAAAATTCTGTTTTGGGGCGTTTTTTATTTTTCTCCCCAAGGCAGCAAATCAGAATCATCGTGAAAGGAGAATGAATGATGATAACTTTTGGTCAAGGTTCAGTCGAAAACAAAATCATGGAGGTTGCTCAGCGAATTATTGCGCTCAGACTTGATATGGGTCTTTCACAGCGTGAAATGGCAGAAAAAATCGGACTCAGCGAAGAAGAATATTGCTTCTATGAATCAGGTAGCCGTGATTTCAGTTTCACATTTATTTATAACCTTGCACAGGTTTGCGGCGTTGAAATCACAGATATCATGGAAGGCAGTAGCCCCAGCCTTACAGAATACACTGTAACCAGAAAGGGCGAAGGTATGCCCATCACAAGAAGAGAGGGTTTTGTTTATAACCGTCTTGCTCCCTTCTTCAAGAACAAAATTGCAGAGCCCTTCAGAGTTGTTATCCCTTATTCGGAGGAAGCTCTCAATCCTCCCTATCATTGTGTCAGCCATGAAGGTCAGGAAATCAATATCGTTATCAAGGGCACTCTTAAAATGATAATCGGTGACAGAACCGAAACTCTCAGTGAGGGCGATTGCATCTATTTCGATTCATCAGTTCCTCATAACGAGATGGCCGTCGGCGGTCAGGAATGCGAATTCTATGCAATCGTTAT
>JAGBUT010000244.1 GCA_017630695.1 Clostridia bacterium | reverse complement strand
TTTTTTATAACCATAAATTATTATCAGCGTACCGTTTTCAACCGATATCTCACTCTCTTTACCAACAAATTCATTGCTGACACCGAGAGCAAAACTGTTTGAAAGCGATGCGTTATCAAGCTCATATTTTAGCCCATTGATTGTTACTCCGAAACAATTATCGGAATGGGCAAAAACCGAAACGTAGCCTTGCTTATCGGATGGAAAAGAGAGCTTTGAATTTTTTATTGCACAAAACGAAAAGCCAACACCTCTGACAACGTGAGAAATACCCTTTTCCGCAAGAGAAACAGCAAGCTGAATATTGGCAAGCGTATGGTCAAGCCTACCTCCGGTTGCTCCATAAATCTCAAATCTGTCGCAACCCTTTTCAAGACCTGCTTCAACTGCGGCAAACAAATCCGTAACATCCTTTTCAGGTTTAAGACGAATAACGTTATCACCATCAGGTACAGCACCGAATGAATCGAAATCACCGATAACGATATCAGGCTTTATTCCGAATTCATTCAGATGATTCAGGCCACCGTCAGCAGCAATAATTAAGTCGTTTTTAATTTTAATAATCGGCAGGGAATCACAATCCCCCGCACCGACAATATAGCAGACTGACATAGAATTAACCTTCAATCATATAATGAGCGGTATCGTCAATTTTTTCAAAAACAATATCGCCGTATTTGTTTGTGTCTTTTTTATAAAATACAACCTTCGTGATACCTGTGTTATGAAAATCGATATCAAACAAAGGTGCTTTATCATAACCCATAAGTGAGAACACAAGATAAGTTATGAATGCTGCGTGAGAAACAACGGCAACCTTTTCACCATTTTTATATCTTGAACAAATATATTCAAGTGCAGTTCTTGCTCTTTCAAAGGTATCTTCCTCTTCTCCCGTATGATAAATCATAGGAGTATCAACGGAAACGTCAGGTGCAAGTATCACTTCAGGATTGATTTTCTTCAACTCATCCATTGTGACACCGAGGTATTCGGCGGGAATACCCATTTCGCACACAATCGGAAGAATATTGAGTGTTTTGGCTTTTTTCTGATATTTTATAATGCCCGTTGCGGTTTGAACTGCTCGGAGCATCGCACTTGAGAAGATATAATCAAATTCAACGTCGCAGAGATATCTGCCTGCCTTATCGGCTTGTTCAATCCCTTTCTGTGTCAGAATCGGGTCGTGAATCTCGGTTTCGGTCAGGTCTGTTCTGTCATATCCCGCGTTACCCATACTCTGACCGTGACGGATTATATAAAGCTCAAGCTCTTTAATCGGAGTAATATTTTCCATAAGTTCACCAGATCAATTGAATGCAGTAAGAGTCTGTGCATCATCGGAAAGCATAAATCTGGGATAATCAGGATTTACGCCTGCATAGAAATCTTCACCATCATAGGTCATAAGCCATCTGAAAAAGTCGGAGTAATCCGTACCGTAGCTGCCTGCAACATGAGGAGCTCCCTTGATGATGTAAGTATATTCGGGAAGAATTGCAGTTGAAAGGTCAACCACTCTGTCAGGTGAAAGATATTCGGGATTTTCGGCAACGTAATCGTCACCGAGAGTTTCACCGTAAGGTGCAACAGTTGCGTAACCTGACATCTCATAAGTTTCAAGAACACCGTCACCGTTCATTGAAGCGCCTTCATAAACGGGAATGAGAGGAGTGTCATAATGAGCTACAACGGCAATCTGAACGCCGTTTTCAAGCATTTCATTAAGGAGAGCGTTTCTGTTATCGTGCATATCCCAAAGAGCCTGAATCTTTTCATAAAGCTCGGGATTGGATTCGGGGTCACCTTTAAGAATGAAATCAATAGCCGCTTCTCTGTCCTCGGGCTGAACGAACGCCCAGAATGAAAGTGTGCCGCCAAAAACGGGATAAAGCACAGCATCGTTAACTGTATCAACGTATTTATCTGTAATTTTATCAGCAAGAACGGAAACAAGCTTGAATGCACCGACAAATTTGAGAACCTTCATAAGAGTGCCTACAAAGGGAATATCCTTTGTACCGTCATATGCGATATTGTAGAGCGTATCATCACCGATTTCAAGCTGACCTGCAAGAAGGTCTGATGCAACCTGACCGCCGCAGAAAGTTGACGACATAAAACAAACGCGGTTAACTCTTTCATAACCGTATTCGGTAAGATATGCGAGAGTCATAACACCGCCCATACTGCAGCAGGCAATATTGATTTTATCGTGACCGGTTTCAGCAACCATTCTTTCGATTGTTTCATTTATTTTATCAGCAACAACGAAGGGGTCGAGTCTCCAGTCATAATTGAAATAATATGCGTGGTCACCGATTTCTTCAATCATCGCTCTAACCATACCGTATTCACTGTCAACACCGTTAACAAGAACATCGTAATTCTGTGCAGCAAGAGGATATTCTATTGCCCCTGTGTTATGCAATGAAGTTCCGTCAGGGTTCATCTTGATGTTTTCAAAGATGTTGCTGACGATTTCAATTGCAGCATCAATAGTGGGATCAAGGCTAAGCTTGAAAGCTGAACCGAAAAGACCCTTGAAAACAGATACAACGATTTTCTTTGCATCTGCCTGAATTGCGGGAGTCTGATTTTCAGTGCCGACTTCGGTATAAAGACCGCCAAAATCCATACCTCTGACAATAAGTACAGGAACGTCGGTGCAGGTTTCGGGATTGTGCTGCGCCTGAGCAAACACAGTTGCTACAGATGAGAAAGCAATAACCAAAGCAAGAATTAGACCGATAAATCTTTTCATAATTTATTCTCCTTTCAAAATAAGCATATCATCTTTTTCTTCAATTTCAATAAGTACGGGTCTTTCAAGAAGATATTCGTTGGGTGAATGCAAGATAAGAAATTTCTTGCCATTCAAATCATCAAAAATCATTCCGTGACCGCCGTCTTTATCAAAAAGAGGTTTTTGATGAATCCATTCACCGTCAATCTTACCGCTATCGGAAACTGCAATTGCTTGCGTATATCCTGACTGCGTGGACGTTGACCATATCATCATAAGCTTGCCGTTTTTTGTTCTGTAAATAAACGGACCGTCAGTAACGAAAGTATCTCTCGATTTATCTGCCCAGAAAGGTTCGGAAGCCTTGAAAAGAAGAATCGGTTCGCCTGCAGGAGCAGACAAATCATCCGTCAGCGGCATTGCGTGGATTTCACCGTCAATGGTCTGAACCCATTCGTGGCAGAAAACCATATAAGGTTTTCCGTCATTATCAATATAAAACGTTCCGTCAAGGCAAACCCAATCTTCGGGAGTTACGGGACCTTCGGTAAACGGAAGAAAAGGTCCTTCGGGAGAATCGCTTTTAAGAATCTGCGTTCCTCTGTTTCTTGAATCCGAACGGAATGAAACAAACATATAAAAGTTGTTTTTGTATTTATATACCTCGGGTGCCCAGATTTCTTTGTCAGCCCAAAAATTTTCGGGTAAAGAAAAACACTCAATCGGGTCGCTCCAGTTTTCGAGGTCATCGCTGACGTAAACGTCAAGACCATATGCCTTTGTCCAGGTTGTTTTTCCTCTTGTACCGTAAAGATAATATTTTCCGTTTTCAACAAGTACAAAAGGGTCACGAATATTAATATCGCTGAAATTCATAGATTTATCTCCTTAAAAATCAACTTTATAATGATGAACGAAGATACCGATAAGCTTGTTGTAATCAAGCACGTGCATCTGCGCACCGTCAGCAGTTTCAACAAAGGTGATACCCTCTGCTTCAACGTTTTCACCGCCTACGTTTCTTTCAGCGACAACCTTTACCTCGCCCGTTACAACGTCAACGGAAAGAATTCTCTTAAAATCACCGTTGCCGTGAATATCGTTTGAGAGATAGAGTGTGCCGTTATAAATTTCTCCGCCCTGAATTCTGTGAATTGTTTCGGAAAGGCGGATATTATCAACGTTTTTCATACCGTCGTTGATATCATAAACACGAAGATATTCGGCATCGTTCCATTTTGTTGCATAGAGCAGTCCTGTTTCAGTGTCAACTGCAAGCCACGGAATACCGTCATCATATAGCTCATTGGGAAGGTCATAGACCTCACCGGTCGGCTCAAGAGTTTCGCAATCAAAAGTTACAATGCAGGCGTAACATTCGTCACCGCCCTCAACGGAAGCATAAATCTTGCCGTCATAGTAACTGATACCGCCTATATGATTGTTGCCTCTTTCTTCGCAAACGTCTGGAAGAGGATTGATTCTGCTTTTGACAATATCCATACCCTCAACAGTAAACTTACCGAGAGCCTGAAGATTGAGAGCAGTAATAGAGCCGCTTGTATAAAAATATTCACCGTCGGTTGTGATACCCTGACCCATAATCAGAGCTTTATCAAAAACAAAAACATTTTGTGAAACCAGATCGGCTGTTTCGCTCGATTTTGCAACGGGGCTTGTCAACAATGTTATAAGCAAAAGAGGAAGAGTAAGCGCCGACCATATTTTCCTAATAATAATCATAAATACTACTCCATTAAATAAA
>JAGBUT010000243.1 GCA_017630695.1 Clostridia bacterium | reverse complement strand
TCATCCTTTTCTCTGAGAATTAATGCCGACCGATGTGCGTCGGCATAATGTATATATCTTATACTATTTTTAATAATTTTACAAGTCTTTTTTTATGAATTTTTATTAATTCGGGTGTTGAAAATTATAATTTACCGTTTATAAACTCATTTTTGAACCATACTTCAGGCACTTCAAAGTCTTTTCCATTAAGATAATTGAGTACGCCTGCGTCGGTTGTAAAGGTGAATTTCAGGCGGTAGGAATAAAGAAATTGCTTTTTGTATCCGCCGTGAGCTTTGTTAAGCTCATTTGTGCCGTATTTACCGTCACCGAGCAGGGGGTGGCCGATACTTGCAAAATGTGCGCGTATCTGATGCGTTCTGCCGGTGAGAAGCTCAACTTCAACGAGGCTGAGCCCTTTATTTTCGGCTTTAACGGAATATTTTGTTCTGATTTCTTTTGCACCGTTTCTTTTTTGCGGATAAACGGTAACTTTGTTTTTCTTTTCGTCCTTGATGAGCCACCCTTCAAGGGTTCCGCTTTTTTGGGGAATTGAACCGTGAACAACGCACAGATAATATTTTTCAAGCTCTCTGTCTTTGAGCTTCTGGTTGAGAATGCGCAGACTTTCTGCGTTTTTTGCGGCGATGACTATTCCGCCGGTATTGCGGTCAATTCTGTTGACCAGAGAGGGCGTGAATGAATTTTCATCTTTCGGGTTGTATTCGCCTTTTTCATAAAGGTAACGCTTGATTCTTGTTATAAGCGTATCGTTGTATTCGGTATCATCAGGATGAGAGAGCAGACCGACCTTTTTATCGAGCAAAAGAATATTTTCATCCTCATAAACGATATCGAGATGTTTCGAGGCGTGAAGAAAATCATAGTGCTCGGCAACGGGAGCGAAAAACTCATCGTTTATATACATATCAACGGTATCTCCCAATGCTAGTTTCTGCGAGATTTCTCCTCTTTTACCGTTAACTTTTATTCTTTTCATTCTGATATATTTATACATCAGGGATTGAGGCAGATTAGGGACGGCTTTTGAAATGAATTTATCAAGGCGCTGACCCGAATCGTTTTTTGAAATTGAAAAACTTTTCAACGGTATACCTCCTGAATATGTGGTTGAAAATTATTGCATTTCGTGTATAATAATTATTGTTTAAGCCTTTCAATGTCGAAACACTGAAAAGCGGCGAAAAGACTTGCTTTCGGGCAGGTTCGGGTTACTCCATTCACCGTATTTGTGCAAGGAGAAGTTTTGATGAATCAGGATACAAACAAAAAGAAAAACGTTCATGAAAATCACAGAGCAAGAATGCGTGAAACCATAAGAAAAACGGGTGTTGAAAGTATACCTGATATCAACTTGCTTGAGTATCTTTTGTTTTATTCCATACCGAGAAAAGATACGAATGAGATTGCGCACAATCTGCTTAACACCTTCGGGTCGCTTAACGGAGTGCTCAATGCAAGCTATGAGCAGCTTCTTGGCGTCGACGGTATGGGCGAAAGCTCGGCTCTTCTGATTTCTCTGATTCCGGGCATAAGCAGACGCTATATTGAAAGTGCCGAGAAAAAGAAAGTCAATCTTTCTGAGCCTTCGGATGCCGTGGAATATATAAAATCAAAATTCTTCGGTGAGAAAAACGAGGTTTTCTATATACTTTGCCTCGATGCACTCGGCAATCTGATAAATTGTTGCAAGCTTGGTGACGGTAACCACCAGACGGTTATGCTCGATAAAAGAGGAATCCTTGAAACCGCATTCAGGAACAATGCCGATACGGTTATTTTTGCTCACAATCATCCGAACGGAGTAGCTGCACCGTCAAGAAAAGACATAGAAACAACCGATGAGATGCAGAATCTTTTCCGCAAATGCGGTATCAGATTGGTTGACCATATCATCGTTGCTAACGGAGAAACGCTTTCTCTGGCATCAACAACTAAATATTCGATACTTTTCAGGTAATAATCGGCGGCAGGATGTTAATCCTGCCGCTGTTGTTTTTATCAGAATTTAACGGTAAGCTTCTGTGTACCTGTCTTGCCGTTGATTTTAAGAATTGATGCGTTTGTGCCTTCAACGGGCTCAAGCTCGTATTCAGCAGTGCATTCAATTGATTTTGCTTCCTTGTGAATATAAACTTCGGTGGGAACGTCATATTCTTTATCCTGCTCAAAAACAAGAGTGAATACGTTGTTTTCACGGTCAGTCTTGTATTCAACGATATCACCGCAGACTGCGATGGGCGAAATTCTGTTAAGGCATTCCATAATCGGATTTTCGAGCATACCGTCATAATATGCCCAGTAAGTGTTGCTCCAACGATTGGTGTCAAACTTATCAAGAAGGAATCTGATATGGTGAAGCCATTCGGTGCCTTCGGATGTGCCGCCCCATTCGCCGACAACAACGGGAACGTCAAGACGCTGCTGTGACTTTCTGTGCTGGTCAAAAATTGAGCCTACACGTGAATTGCTTGCATACTTGTATGCAGGGGTATCGACCATCAGGTCGTATGCATGGGGAGCGAAGCAAACCTTTTCTTCACGTTTGCCGTCATAGTTGATGACGGGGGTGCTGTAAGGAATACCGAGGTTGGAATAGTAGCTGTTTTCCATCATCATGATACCGTTATCTGTGACGTTACGGATAGCTTTTGCGGTTCTGTTGAGGAACTGTGAGTATGCACCCACGTCAAATTTATAGATAAGACCGTTTGCTGCACTTGTTACCTTGCGGAAAAGGTCGGGGTCATCGAAGGGCTCGAGAACCTTGATAGCATTGCCTGAAATAATCTGCTTTGCCATCCAACCGATATTGCAACGCTTATCTGTAAGAACTGTTTTTGCGACGCTTGTAATAAGCTTTCTGAAAACTTTGCCGCCGTCTGTGCCGGGGAAGGGTTCGTTGAGCATATCAAAACCGAAAAGAGCAGGGTGATCCTTGAATCTTTCGGCAACGTGCTGCCACATTTTGCAGAAATATGTCTGAAGGGGAATGCCGTTATAAACCGCATTGTTCCAGAAATTATCGAAGGAACGCTGTGTTGCCTTGCCCCAGAAATAACCTTCTGCCCAAACAAATCTTGTTTTCTGGAATTTTGCACCGTCAGTCAGGCAAGCCCATTTGGGTGCACCGTCACCGGCCATACCCTTAAAACCTGCATAGAGATCCTGATGCATATCGAGATAGAAATAAATGCCGTATTTTGCACAAAGATCGGCAACCTTTTCTACTTTATCGAGATATTCTTCATTGTATTTGAACGGTTCGGGCTCGATAGCGTCCCAGGTCAAACCGAGACGGACGAGATTGAAGCCGTTTCTGCTTAATTCTCTTATGAGGTTTTCGTCAAACGGAACGTCATAGGTTCTTTCTTCCGCACCGTCTTTGTTGTAACCCTTGTCACAAAGATTAACACCGTTAAAGATTCTTTCTCTTCCTTCAGAGTCAATAAATTTTTGCTTGAATGTTGTGATTTTTTTCATTTCATTTAACCTCTCGGCATAAAATTTGCTTGATACGATTTTTATTATATCATTTATAGGTTTTATTTGCAACCGTTTTTTAATATAAGGTTCTTTAACAATCTTAATTTTGATTAACTATTGCCAACGCGGGAGTTGTGTGGTAAAATAAAACGGTAAATAAAGTTTTCGCAACAGGAAACTAAAGAGAACAGGAGTAATAATTATGGCAGCATCAATTTTTCTCAAAGCATTCTGCAGAACATATCAGGGTGTTTTCAGAGTGGCAGTTAATTTTCTTGATTGGACAGAGCCTCAGCTTGTAAAGGGTGCAGGCAGCGTTAAAAAGCTTCCCGAGGTTGTAAAGGCTAACGGTCATGAAAGAGTTCTTGTTGTAACAGATAAGGGTCTTATGAGTCTTCATCTTCTTGACGGACTTTTTGAGGGTCTTGACAAAGCAGGTGTAAAATATTTTGTTTATGACGGCACTCAGCCTAACCCCACAATCGATAACATCGAAGAGGCAAGAAAGCTTTATGCCGATAACAATTGCTCTGCAGTTATCGCTTTCGGCGGCGGTTCACCGATGGACTGCGCAAAGGTTGCTGCAGCAAGAATTGCAAAGCCCAAGAAAACTGTTCAGCAGATGAGAGGTACTCTTAAAATTCTTAAGAAGCTTCCCACAATCTATGCAGTACCCACAACTGCAGGTACAGGTTCCGAAACAACAATCGCAGCCGTTGTTTCCGATCCATCAACTCACGAAAAATATGCTCTTCAGGATCCCGTTCTGCGTCCCAAGTATGCAGTTCTCGATCCCGAGCTTACAATCGGTCTGCCTCCTCACATCACTTCAACAACGGGTATGGATGCTCTTACTCACGCAGTTGAAGCATATATCGGCCACAGCAACACAAAGAGCACGGCTGCAGCCGCTGAAAAGGCAACCAAGATGATTTTCGATAATATCCTTAAAGTTTATGAAAACGGTAAGGATATTGAAGCAAGAGAAAATATGCTTGAAGCATCATATCTTGCAGGTATTGCATTCACAAGATCTTACGTTGGTTACGTTCACGCAATCGCACACAATCTCGGCGGTATGTACGGAACACCTCACGGCCTTGCAAACGCAGTTGTTCTTCCTTATGTTCTTGAGTATTTCGGTGAAACAGCTTATGCTCCTCTTGCAAAACTTGCTGATATCGCAGGTATTACAAGTGCAGGTATGAACGAAGCTCAGAAAGCAAAGCTCTTTATTGAATCCGTCAAGGAGTTCAACAAGAAGATGAATATCCCCGATAAGCTTGTAATTCTCGAAAAGGATATTC
>JAGBUT010000242.1 GCA_017630695.1 Clostridia bacterium | reverse complement strand
GATAAATATTGAGCTCATGTGCGTGACCGCAAATCATAATTTCAGGTTTTACGTTTTCTCTGAGAAGAGTTGACCATTCGGTAAAAATATCCTTCTCAATGTCAAACGGGGGTTGATATGTGTGGCAGAATGCGTTGTGCGAAATAACAACCTTGTGTCTGATTCCCTCTGCTTCATATTCGTTTTCTTTGTTTTCGATTGTTTTTTTCAGGAACTCCGTCTGACGTTCTCTGAAAACGTGGCAGGCAACGGTGTAACCATATTCAGCGTGGTCATCGTTTTTGTCTTCACCGCAGTCGAGCAGAATTCCCCAGATGTTGCCGAGGCGGAAGGTGTAATATGTGTTGCCGAGATGAGTGGGGGTGTAGTCAGCAAACTTTTCGGCAAAATTGCCTCTCAAATCGTGGTTGCCTCTTGAGAAGACTGTGGGCTTTTCGCCTTTTGTCAATCGGGAGCAAATTACGTATATGTTCATGAATTTTATCGGGTTGCTGCTGTCTTCAATAACGTCGCCGTTTAAAATCAGAAAATCAATTTCGCCAAAGGTTTCTGCGGCTTTTATCGGCTCGTCAATGTTGTTGTGAGCATCGGCAATGTGATAAGCTCTGATGTTGTTTTCGGGGATAGGAAAGAATTTATAAGTTTTTTCAACAACGCTTTTTGTCTTTGAAAAATATGCTTTTCTTTTGATTAAGGGTCGGATGCAAACGGTATATTCTTTGGCGCCGTCAAGCTCGTCAGCAGGCACGTTGACCTTGTGTATCTTGTTTCTTGAACACATAATGCCGTTTGATTCATCATAATAAGCTTTGCCGCCAATCTTAACAAAGAAAAGGCAGTCTTTATCGCAGGGCATCATAATCTGATAGCTTTTGTCAACCGCAAAAACTGCAGGGTCATATTTGAAATATCTGTTCATAAAAAATCTCCTTGCAACCGATTTTTGTTTGTTTCCGATTCATAAATAACGCTTAAAATTTTCTTGATAATGAAATTATATCATAAACACAGCAAATTACAACCGAAATAATTATATCTGTATAAGACTGAAGCCGCCCGAAAACGGACGGCTTGATTTTTATTTTATGCAGTTTTTGTCAAATGACGGATTGAAAGCGTAGAAATTTTTTTCGTCTAGCTTATCCGTTGCAAGGCGCAGACCTTCGCCGAATCGCTGAAAGTGAACGATTTCTCTTTCACGCAGGAACTTGATATGCTCTCTCACGTCGGGGTCGTCGACAAGGCGGAGAATGTTGTCGTATGTGGTTCTTGCTTTCTGCTCTGCGGCAAGGTTTTCGGTCAGGTCGGTGATAACGTCGCCTTTGCTCTGAAGATATGCCGCCGTGAACGGCACGCCTGCGGCAGAGGAGGGATAAACGCCTGTTGTGTGGTCAACGAAATATGCGTCGAAGCCCGCCTTTTTGATTTCTTCTTCAGAGAGGTTTCTTGTCAGCTGATACATAATCGTGCCAACCATTTCAAGGTGACCGAGCTCTTCAACGCCAATGTCCGTCAGCAAGCCTTTGAGTTCGTCGTAGGGCATTGCATACCGCTGGCTCAGATATCGCAACGAGGCGCCAAGCTCTCCGTCTGGACCGCCGTACTGCGACGCTATGATCTGTGCGTATTTGGGATTCGGATTTTTTATCTTAACGGGGAACTGCAATTTTTTCTCATAAACAAACATCAGCAGTCACACTCCTCAATCTCCCAGGGCCAGGGGCCTTTGAGCCATTCAACGCCCGATGCCTTTGATGCGGTCAGCGGACAGAATCTTTCTTCGAATTCGTCACGGAGCAGCTTGTATTTCATTGCTGCTTTATTGTGGGCTTCAACCATGTGGAGGTCCCAAGGATGGGTGTCAAGGTAAAGGTGCATTTCCCAGAGCGTGAACTGGTGGGCGCTCAGTTTTTTGAGCATTGCTTCACGGTTGTTCATCGGCAGCACTTCCCTGCAAAAGGCTTGCTGAGAACGGGGAACAGAGTTCCGCATTCAAGAGCCTTTGTTTCGTCAAACATTGATGTATCCGTCTGCATCGGAACATAAAGCATTGCAACGGAATAATTAGCGGGCAGGGGAGAGATTGAGTCGGAGCAAGGCATACGCCGTTGACCTTGCCGATACTGCGGATTTCTGTATGCCGCATAATCGTTCATATCAATCATTCCTTTCTTGAGGAATATCCTCGTTGTATTATATGCCCTTCAACTGATTTGTGTTAACGTCAAAAGAGAGTTTTATTGGACAGCAACCGTGATATACTGTGCTTATAAGAGATGAAGGAGTGGTTTTATGAGTTGCAGAATGAAAAAATCCGCAGTTGCTATCGTGTCGTTTGTAATGGTTTTGCTGTTTTCGTTTCCCTCGTTTTCATATTATATGAACAACAAGGATTTATACGGTGAGCCTGAAAAATCCTATGAAGACGGTTATGAAGAAGGTTATGAAGACGGATATGCAGATGGCTATGAAGATAACGGTGGCGAAGTTATATACAGAACAAGGAAAGCTGATTCAAAGAATGATTCTGCCGTGAACGGAGATCTTTTGAGCAATATTATTTTAACCGTTTTATCTGTGGTCGTAATATGTGCAACGTTTTTTATGCTTTTACTGTAATATTGTATAGTTTTATTTCGGAATATATCGGCATATTAATTGTGTTTCTTGACATGATTTCTCTTTCGGTGTTATACTACAATCATATTAATTAAAACGGGAGATATTTATGGCAATTAAAATCATAGCAACCGACCTTGACGGCACTCTTATGGCGCCTGACCATTTAACCGTAACCGAGCGAACAAAGAACGCTCTTATAAATGCACAGCAGAAAGGCGTTAAGATATCCATCGCAACGGGCAGAGCGCTCAGCTTCACCAAAGGCGTAACCGACCAGATTCCCTTTGCGGATTACGTTATCTGCTCAAACGGCGCATCGGTTTACGACAGAAAAGCAGAAAAATTCATCTATACCAATCTCGTTTCACCCGAAGTGACCAAAGAAGCTGTTGCTTTTCTTGAAACCCTGCCCGTTTATTACAACATCTATATGAACGGAAAAATTTATGCGCAGGACGGCAAAGCAGAGTTTTTCACAAACTATATCCTTCCCATTGAATTCCTCGAAGATTTTGCATCAAAGCTCACAATCTGCAAAAGCATGCTTGAAGAAGTTGATGGCAAGGGCGTTGAGCTTATCGACGTTTTTTATACCG
>JAGBUT010000241.1 GCA_017630695.1 Clostridia bacterium | reverse complement strand
TCCATCCGAGCTGTGCAAACCAGATTTTACCCGTGAGATTGTTTCTGACAAAAACTAGCGGATGGCGGAATCGGTCTCTGCCGAAACGGGTATCAACGCTTGTCACTCCGTTTCCGAGCTTGTGCCAGTTAAAAAATCCCTCTTTGCCCCATTTATCGCTCTCAAAACAGCCGAGAGAATAGATTTCATCGGCTCTGTTATCGTAACCGAGTCTGCCCTTATCGAGTGTTTCCAGACCTCCGCAGAGGACACCGAGTCTGCTGATATTAAGATAACCGTCGGAAAGATTTTCAATTTCGATTTTGCGGCTGAACATCGCAGTGCCGTCAAGCGAGGTAATGACCCTGATTCTGACAGGCTTTACCTTGCTTTCAAGAGTAAGAACGCAGGTTTCACCGTTTTCGTGTTTTTCGGTTTCAAAACTGATGAATCCGAGATTGAAATCAAGGCTTACACCGTCAACCTCAACGTTAAAGGCAAACGGCTCGGCAAATCTTCTTCTGTCAAGTCTGCTCGGAAAACCCGAAAGCACGTTCAACGGATAGCCTGCCGCATTCCAACCGCAGGAAACGAGGGAGCCGTTATATAACTGCTCCTCATAAACGGTCAGTGCCGTTCTGTAACAAAAAACGGGATTTTCACCCTGCTGATAATAGGTCCCGAAATAAGTGTTTTCCATTCATTTCTCCCTTTCTATAAAAGGATATATATTAAAGATAGCCCAATAAATGGTAGTTGTCAATCATTATTTGCCCGTTTGTCAACCCTGAACGAAAAGAAATCTTCTATACAATTTTTCCGATTTGTCTGTTTTTTTGAATATTTTCGGAACTTTTGGTTATTTTGTCTGTTTACTCTGCGGCGGTGTTTAGTATAGAATACTTCGCGGACGTGAAAAAATGAAAAAATTCAAACAGGAGAAATTTATCGAGTATGGATAACAACAGAATTGCAGAACTTGTAAAGTTCTACGAACAGTTTCACACAGTAAGAGACCTTATCGACATCAGCGCTGAAAGATTTGCTGACAAGCCTTTTATCAAATATCTCAACAGCAACGATGAGGTTATTGAAAAGAGCTTCATCAACCTTCGTGACAACAGCCTTGCAATCTGCAGATATATCCGTTCAGTTTGCCCCGAAAGAATGCACATCGGTATCATCGGCAAAACATCATACGAATATATCACAGCTATGACAGGCGCACTCGTAAGCGGTAACGTTTTCGTTCCCTTTGCTCCCAACATCACCGTTGACGAAGCAGTTGCTCTTTTCGAGCAGGGCGATATCGAGGCTCTCTTCTATGAAGACGCTTTTGACGAAAGCGCAAAGGCTATTGCTGAAAAATACGGCAAACTCAAGGTTCTCGTAAATATGGGTAACGCTGATTGGTTTGCTGATATCTACGCAAAATACGGTCACGATTCCGAATACGCTTCACTTTCAGAGGTTGAGCTCAATCCCGAAGATTGCGCAACAATCATCTATACATCAGGCACAACAGGTAACAGAAAGGGCGTTATGCTCTCCTCCTCTAACCTCATTGCCAACATCACATACACAGAGTTTGAGCAGGGTGACGAAGTTCTTCTTTCCGTTCTTCCCATGCACCACATCTTCTGCTTCACAAGTGACTACTTCAAGTCCCTTCTTGAAGGTTTCACAGTTTGCCTTAACGGTGATTTGAGCAACATGGCAAAGAATCTTCAGGTATTCCAGCCCACAACAATGAGAATGGTTCCCATGATTGCTGAAACTCTCATCAGAAAAATCAACATTCTCCACAAGAGATTCCCCCAGCTCACTCACAGAGAAGCTGCTGAAAAGGTTTTCGGTAAAAACATCAGCTGGCTCGCAGTTGGCGGCGCATACGTTGCTCCCAGCCTCATTGATGAATACGAAAAGCACGGCATCATCCTCCGTCAGGGCTACGGCATGAGCGAAACTGCTCCCAAAATCACAACAGGTGATAACAGCAACAACCACAAGTATTCAAGCGGTAAGCTTATGAAGAGTATCTTCGACGTAAGAATCTCTGACAGCGGCGAAATTCAGGTTAAGGGTAAGTCAGTTATGATGGGTTACTACAAAATGCCCGAAGAAACCGCAGCAGCATTCACAGAGGACGGTTACCTCAAGACAGGCGACCTCGGCAGAATCAGCGATGACGGTGAACATCTTTACGTTACAGGCCGAATCAAGAACCTCATCATTCTTTCAAACGGAGAAAACGTTTCTCCCGAAGAAATTGAAAAGAAGTTTGCAGACGTTAAGGTTATCAAGGAAATCGTTGTCAGCATCATGAATGACAGAATCGTTGCTGAAGTTTTCCCCGATGCAGAACTTGCAGAAGCACTCGGAATTACTGACGTTGAAGGCTATCTTCAGCAAAAGATTGATGAAGCAAATATAGGTGAAAAGCCTGAGAGAGAAATTGCTTACCTTAAGCTCAGAGAAACTCCCTTCCCGAAAACAACAACGGGCAAAATCAAGAGACAGACAGTTACGTTTTAATTGAAAGGATAAGGTGACAAAAATGTTTGAAAAACTTGTTGATATCATTCTTAACTACGTTGAACCCGAAGAAGAAATTACCGAAGAAACAGGCATCAAGCGTGGCCTTGGTCTTTCATCATTCGACCTTGTTTGCCTCAGCGATGAAATCCACAACGAATTCGGTGTTGTTCTCAACGCTGACGATTTCAGAGAGTGCGACACAGTAGGTAAGCTTGTGGCTCACCTTGAATGTGCTGCAAGATAACAAAAGACAAACAAAAAGCAGGTAGTCGGCTGAACCGATTACCTGCTTTATTTTTATGCGTTTTCAGTCATATAAACGTGCTCTGCATATGCCGAACCATCTGAACCGATTGTTAAGGTTGTGCCGCCGATGAGACCCTCTGTGAAGTAGCAGCCGTAACCCGTTTTAAGTGCATATGAAAGTCTGATACCTTCGTAAACAATCTGGAAGTTGTTTGCGTGGTCGTGACCGACAATCATATTTTTTGTGCTTCCGAGCTCTTTGCAGACACCGAAGAAGCCGTTGTTTACGGGTGAGCTGAAAATACCTTCGCCGTTAACACCGATTGCATCGGGTGAAAGTGAGGAATCAAGAGTGCCCCATTCGTCACTGCCGTAAGCTTCTGCCCAAGCATATCTGTATTCATATACGGGGATGTGCATAATTACAGTGCTTTCAACGGTTTTGCCTTCGATAGCTGAAATGCCGTTGACCGCCCATTTATACCATTCAATCTGGTTATCCCAAAGATGGTCGTAACCGCTGACGATTGAACCATCCTCAAGAGTGAAGGTTGAGTTGTTATGTGTATCAAGCATAAACAGAGTGTGGATAATCTTGCCGTTTTCTGTGATGTTGATGATATAGTTGCCGTAACCCATATCTTCGGGGCCGAATTCAAAGAGACAGTTTTCAGCCTGACTGAGAAGATACGCTGCCCAGAATTCACTCACGCAATTCTGACCGTCGTGATTACCCATTACGGGTGCCCAAGGAATGCCGTATGCATCAATCTGCTTGATGAGTTCGATATAAGCCATTGTGCCCCAAGCATTGTCACCCGAAAGAGTGATGAGGTCGGGATTGAGCTGGGCAACAAGGTTATCGATAATCTTTGAGCTGTTAACGCCCGTATCAGCATAAAGATTATGATCTTCAAGCTGAACGTCAGCAAGATTGAGAACAACAAAATCTTCGTTGGGGTCTTTTTCAATTTCAGCGCAGTAATCTGCGGTGAATTCATCTGATGCAGACCATTCGGTGAAGAAACTCTTCTCACCGAAATTCGAAACGTAAGCTGTGATAGGGGTAAGAACCTGCGAAATTGAGAGCAGGAAGGATACGATTAATTTGATAATTGCCATATTGTGCCTCCTGAATAATTATGATTTTTGATTATAAACCCAAAAAACAAAACTGTCAATATGACCGAAATAAAAACGGCTGTACCGCGTGGCACAGCCGTTTGATTTTATATTACGTTGTTTTGTGGCGGATGAGATGGGCATTTTGCTTGAGCGAAGGCGTATACAGATACGCCGAGAACAAGAAAATGACTATATCGCCGTCACGGAAATCCGAATTATTCGGGAATGCCGTAGTTTTCGATAACATAATCCATATCCTTATCGCCTCTGCCCGAAAGGTTAATGAGGACGGAGCCGTGATCCATCTGCTGAGCAAGTTTCATACCGAATGCTACTGCGTGTGAGCTTTCGATAGCAGGGATGATACCCTCGAGACGGGAAAGCTTATAGAATGCGTCGATTGTTTCGTTATCGTCGATAACGTCATACTTGACTCTGCCGATTTCCTGAAGGAATGCGTGTTCGGGGCCTGATGAAGGATAGTCGAGACCGCTGGCAACTGAATAAACGGGTGCAGGTTCACCGTTTTCATCCATAAGCATAATGCTGTTGAAACCGTGCATAACACCCTCTGTGCCGTACTTGAGACTTGCTGCGTGGTCACCGAGCTTGGGGCCTCTGCCGAGAGGCTCAACACCGTAGATATCAACGGGGTCATTGAGGAAGCCTGAGAAGAGACCTGCTGCGTTTGAACCGCCGCCTACACAAGCAACGATTGCACTGGGGAGATGACCTGTCATTTCAATGAACTGTTCTCTTGCTTCAATACCTACAACACTCTGGAAATCTCTTACCATCATCGGGAAGGGATGAGGGCCAAGCACCGAGCCGATGCAATAGATTGAATCCTTATATTCCTTGCTGTATGCGTCGAAGGCAGCGTCAACAGCTTCCTTGAGAGTCTGCAGGCCGTGAGTAACCTCAACAACCTTTGCACCGAGAATCTTCATTCTGGCAACGTTGGGAGCCTGCTTCTTGATATCAACAGAGCCCATATAGATATCGCATTCAAGGCCGAAATATGCAGCTGCGGTTGCAAGAGCAACACCGTGCTGACCTGCGCCCGTTTCAGCGATAATCTTTTTCTTGCCCATATATTTTGCAAGAAGAGCTTCACCCATGCAGTGGTTGAGCTTGTGAGCACCTGAATGGTTGAGGTCCTCACGCTTTGCGTAAAGCTGAACCTTGCCGCCGAGTGAATCTGAAAGTCTTTCAAGATGAGTTACGGGAGTGGGTCTGCCCTGAAACTCTTTTCTGATTCTGCGAAGCTCGGCAATAAACTTTCTTGACTGGCAGATTGAATAATAAGCCTCTGTGATTTCAGCCATTGCTGCCTTGAGTTTATCATCAATAAAAACGCCGCCGTATTTGCCGAAATAGCCGTTTGCGTCAGGATAATTATTAAAATATGTGTCAAAATCGATACCGTTAAGTTTCATTGTTTTTTCCTCCGTTATTTAAAAAGATTGAAGTTGTGAATTTTAAGAAGCAAAATTCAGCTTCGCCATCGTTCGGTTAACAAAATCATAAAAACACCTTTTCTTAAAAAATAAAAAACGCCCTCGACAGAATTTCTGCCAAGGACGAATAAAAGCTTATCCGTGGTGCCACCTTGATTCACGGCAATGCCGTGCACTTTTGCGGAATACAAGCATATCCCTGACAACTTACGCGTGTCTGACGTTGCAGAATACTTTGCCCGAAGCATTTCACTGCACCCTCAGCGGCCCATTTGATGAACTGTTTTTCGCCCGATTCTCAGCAACACGGACTCTCTGTGGAATCATATTTCATCTTTACTCCCGCCTCAACGGTTTACTTAAGTTTATCACAGTCTTTTTGCCTTGTCAACAATTTTAGTCAAATTTCCGATTGAGAAATGTTGCCATTATAATACGGCACACTTTTCGCTTGAGAGAATATAATGATAACAAACGGACAGGCGACTCAAGAATTTTTTGCTCCCCGAATTCACAACTGCGTTTATTTGCCCGAAAAACCGACCAAACTATAATTGTAAATTCTACAACGGAGAGTGATTTTCGTGACCGTAAAACGGGGAGAAATTTATTATGCCGATCTGAGCCCTGTAATCGGCTCGGAGCAAGGCGGCACAAGACCTGTTCTGATCGTTCAGAATGATGTGGGCAACAAATTCAGCCCTACGGTTATTGCTGCCGCAATAACAAGCCAACGATTCAAAACAAGCCTACCTACCCACATAAGAGTCAATGCCGACGGATGCGGCCTGGCCAAGGATTCAATAGTTTTGCTCGAGCAGGTGCGTACACTTGATAAAAAACGTCTGCGAGAAAAAATGGGAATTCTTGATGATACGGATATGCTCCGTGTTGACCGTGCCCTCTCGGTCAGCCTCGGAATCATCGCAGAATAAGAAAAGGACTGTCTCTTTGCGAGGCAGTCCTTATGTTTAATATAATGTTTTAAATATTTATAACATTAATTATCTTTATCGGCATCGGATTCGAGAGGTTTATATGCCGTAAGCTCGGGAATTTCTTCATATTCGGTTTCCTTGAATTCAGCCTCGTCGAGATTATCGAGCACGATAACACCGATTGCGTCTGACTCTGCATCTGCGATAAGGCTCTTTGCTTTTGCGAGTTTACCTTCAAGGTTATTCACAGTGCCGACGCGAAGAACAATCCTCTCATCGCAGATAACGTAGAAGTTATTATCACTGTCAAAACCGATAACGCTTACCTTTTTCAGTCCGCTTTCGGAAACTGCATCAGTCACGTTGCGGATAAGGTTATGTGCCGTTTTGGTGTTTTCGGAATCACCGTAGCTGAGAATAACACCCGTTTTCGCATTATCGGGATGATAACCCTTTATCGGGATAATCCCCTCGGGAACTTCCTGCGTAAAATCAAGCACCTTGAAGGCGGGATTGGTTATAGCATACGCACCGTTTGAGCATTCAACCGCGAACGCTTCTTCAACGGAATCCTTTTCATTGGAGGCAACGTAGTTCTTATATTCATCCATTTCAGGGATATCCTTGACGTCGGTAGGATTGAAATACGCCTTCATCGAAACTGTCAGGTTGATGATGCCTGACTGCTCGTTGTTAACAATGGAATCCTCTCGCTCAATAACCTTTTTGGCAAGAGAAATCTTCTTATCGATATCACCGCTGTCACCGAGGCGAAGAACGATTCTTTCCTGATAAACAATATAAATATTGCTTCTTGAACGGATATTGATAAGATTGATGCCGTTAAGACCGCTGTCGGAAACGGCTGATGAAATGTTCTTGATAAGATTGAGCGTTGCGTCAATCTGCTCTTCATCGGCAACAAAGCTCATTGTTTCGCCAAGCTCTGCCTTCTGCGGAATTGCACCGATAACGGGAACAACTCCCTTGGGCATAATTCCCGTTATCTCAAGCACCTTGAAATCACTGTTTGTAATCACATAGATGCCTTCGGATTTTTCCATAGCATATGCCTTGGAGGTTGATTCAAGCGAAACAACAACCGTGCCGGGCAAACGTCTTGCCAACTGAACGTTATTTACATAGGGCAACTTCTTCTCGATATTCACCTTTGCTTCGTCAAGGTCTGCAAAGAAGATGCTCTTGCCGTAAGAAATTCCGCTTGCCGCAACAATCTCTTCCGTGGAATAGGAGGTTTCGCCTTCAATTGCAAAATCCTTTACTCTGAAAACCGCAAACAAAAGAACGGGGCTCAGAATAACACAAGCAATCAGAACAAATGCCGTGATGACAATTGCCTTTCTGATTTTTCTTTTTCTTTTTAACTTTTTAACTCTTTCGTGGCGTTCTTCGGGAGTGAGTCTCTCCGCAGTGCCGTTCCCCTGATTTTCTATTTCCATTATTCAAACTCCTGACCGACGCTTTCTGACAATATCAGCTCCAAGCGATGCAAACACCGACTCAAAGGATTCGCAGCCTCTGTCTATATGATATATATTTTCTAAAATTGTTTGTCCTTCGGCACCCATTGCCGCAACGGCAAGAGCGCTTCCCCCTCTTAAATCGCACGCAGAAACCCTTGCACCGCAAAGATTTTCAACGCCCTCAACAACCGCAACACAGCAATCGCCTATGCGGATATCCGCACCCATTTTGACAAGTTCGGGCACGTGTCTGAATCTGTTTTCAAATATTTTTTCACTTATTACGCTTGTGCCGTCAGCTTTTGAGGCAACAGCCATAAAAAGTGCCTGTGAATCTGTCGGAAATCCCGGAAAAGGCATCGTTCGCAAAAATCTGACTCTGCGAGGTCTGCCGTGGGATTCAACTTCCATTTCACCGTTTATAAATCTGACTTCACAGCCTGCCGCTTCGAAAACGGAAATAACGGGAGCAAGGTGTTCCCTGACGGCATCTCTGATGCAGATTTTACCACCTGCACAAGCAACTCCTGCCATAAAGGTTGAAGCAACGATTCTGTCAGGAATTATGCGGTGCTCGGCATTGAAAAATCTTTAGCTGCCCGTAAATCTGATAACACACTGCCCAGCTCAGACAACGGAAGCTCCGCATTTAGTGAGATAATCGGCAAGGTCGATGATTTCGGGCTCTCTTGCCGCGTTTGTGATTACGGTTTCTCCTCTTGCGCCGATTGCCGCAAGAATGATATTTTCTGTTGCTCCGACGCTCGGGAAATTAAGTGCAATCTGTCTGCCCGAAAGAAAACCGCGGCATTCACATTCAAGGATACCGCCCGTTTCCGTTATTTCGGCACCCATACTGCCAAGCGCAGAAAGATGCAGGTCAATCGGTCTGATACCGATTTCGCATCCGCCGGGTGCACTCACCCTCGCTCTCCCGAATCTTGCAAGTAACGCTCCGAGAAAAATTATCGATGAGCGCATTTCACGCATAAGATTTTCGGGTATTTCAAAGCCGTCGGCATTTGTGGAATCAACAATAACAGTATGCCCGTGACGTTGCGTCTTACAACCGATATGACGCAAAATCTTCAGCGCCGCATCAACGTCAGACAGCTTGGGGCAATTATGTAAAACACTGACTTTGCCCGTCACGGCAGATGCGGCAAGAATGGGCAGAATACTGTTTTTCGATCCCTGAAGTTTCACGCTTCCGTGAAGCTCGTTGCCGCCGTTTATAATGAATTTTTCCATATTTCACGCTCCCGAAATAAAAACGAGCAAAATACTCTGCTTCATATTATTCCGCAGTGCGTGATTATGTGATTATTTTACAATCTCACAAACAGTATCATAGATGCGTGCAGTTGCATCAATCACCGCCATATCCTTTGCACTTTTTCCGATTGCTTCAAGCTTTGCTCTGTCAGAGAGAAGCTCATTGACCATCTGTGCAAGTGAATCAGGTGTGAGGTCTTTTTCTTCAAGAATAAGTGCCGCGCCGTTGTTAACGAGAGCCATGGCGTTATGATACTGATGATTCTCGGTAACGTAGGGCGAAGGAATAAGAATCGAAGGCTTACCGAGTGCCTGAAGCTCACTGAGTGTGCTTGCACCTGAACGGCAGATTACGAGGTCAGCCGCAGGCAGGCATTTCGGGATATCGATATACTCCGTTACTCTTACGTGGGGATTTGCTTTAAGGTCAAGTCCCTCTGCTTCGAGCTTTTCGGCAAACCATGAGCCGTTTTTACCCGTTGCGTGAAGGAATACGCAATCGTTATCTTTATATTTATTAAGGATAAGACCGAGAACCGCATCGTTGACGGGTTTTGCTCCGAGTGAGCCGCCCATTGAAAGAATGAGGGGCTTATCATCGGGAATACCGAGCTCTGCTCTTGCAAAATCTCTGTCGCCCTTGAGCATATCTCCTCTTATCGGCAGACCCGTTATAACGCAAGGATTCTTTGGATTCATATACTGCTGTGCCTTATCAACGGTGAGCATAACTCTGTCCACCTTGCCTGCGAGAGCCTTATTTGTGACTCCGGGGAAGGCATTCTGCTCGTGAATTGCGGTGGGGATACCCATTTTTGCCGCCATACGAAGAACAGGACCGCTGACGTAACCGCCGAAACCGATAACAAGGTCAGGGTTGAAATCCTTGATGATTTTCTTCGCTTGTGAGGAAGATTTCAGAAGCTTTGAAACCGTTCCGATATTATGCTTGATTGCCTCGGGAGAGAAGCTTCTCCAGAAGCCGCTGATTTCGATTGTACGAAGTTCGTAACCTGCATCGGGAACGAGCTTTGCTTCCATTTTATCGGCTGTGCCGACGAAAACGATTTCTGCAGAAGGATGCTTTTCTTTGATATAGCCTGCCGTACCGAGTGCAGGGTTGATGTGTCCGCCCGTACCGCCTGCGGCGATAAGAATTCTTTTATTTTCCATTTTTAATCTTTTTCCTTTCTGCAATATCTCCGTTTCTTGAAACTGCAAGTATCATACCCATTTCAATCATCAGCATAACGAGTGACGTGCCGCCGTAACTGAAGAACGGCAAACTGATACCCGTATTCGGAGCAGTTGAGGTAACAACCGCAATATTGAGTGCCGCCTGCAATCCGACCTGAAAACTGATGCCCAGAGCGAGCAACGCACCGTATTTCGTTTTTGAACGAAGGCCGATAATAAAGCCTCTGCTGACAAAAATGATAAAAAGAAGAATAATCAGAATTGCACCGATAAAACCAAGCTCTTCGCAGACCACAGCAAACACAAAGTCATTCTGCGGCTCGGGGAGATACATATGCTTCTGCTTTGAATTGCCGAAGCCGAGACCGAAAAGTCCACCTGAACCGATAGCATAAAGCGACTGAAGGCTCTGCCATGCCGAGCCTCTCATTTCTTCAGGTGTAAGCTCTGCGCCCGTGAGAAGCTTTAGCCAGATTCTGATTCTTTCGAACGCATAGCTCTTGAGAATATCTTCGGAGAAGAAAATCATAATAACAATCAGAACTGCGGCTATCGTGCCGAGCATTATGAACGTTTTCTTTTTGAAGCCGCCGAATATCAGCATTGAGCCACCGATACCTACGATAAGAATTGTGCCTGAAACGTGGTTTTCAAGAAGAACAAGAAGGCACACAAAACCGATAACTGCAAGATAAACAAAAACAAAGCCTAATTTTGTTTCAATCTCTTTGCGGCGTTTTTCCATACTGAATGCCATAAACATAATCAACGCAATCTTCGCAATTTCGGATGGCTGAAAAGTTATTGACGTTCCCGGAACTTCAAGCCAACGCTTGAACTCCTCTTTACCGCTGATTTCGTGAGGGAAGATGAGAACAAGACCGAGCAGAAGCAATGCAATAAGCATAATCAGACCCGATGAATCCCTGAGAATATCAACCTTGACGTATGACACCGCAACCATCAGCACAATGCCGATAACTGCAAACACCAACTGTCTTTTGATATAATAAAGCGGATCGTAGCCTGCCGATTTATCATACCACGCATATATATAACTTGCGGAAAACATCATTACGAGTCCGACTGAAAGCACTGTTATGACAAGTGCAAAAAAAGTTATATCCATAGGGGCTGTGTTAAAGCAATCTTTCAGCTTTCTTTTACCTGAAAAAATCTCTTTAAGCGTATTAAAAATCGCAAAATAGCGATTTATTATCATCTTAAACAAAGCCTCTTTTCTCCTCTCTTGACAAACTCATTCAATCAGCCTGCGTATCCTCCGAAATACATAAGCGAAACTGCCGCAATACCACCGAGAATATTCACAGCCGTGAAAATAAATGCGATTTTTTTATCGCTCATACCGAGCATCTGAAGATGTCGGTGCAACGGTGCCGCTTTCAGAAGCTGTTTGCCGCTGATTCTGTAATAAACAACCTGCAAAACGGCTGAAATTCCCTCAATTAAAAATACAACTCCCGCAGGCAGAAGAATAATCGGACAGTTCACGGAAAAGGCAAGTGAAACTATCGCTCCACCCATAAGCATTGTGCCCGTTTCTCCGAGAAATACCTTTGACGGATTTTTATTCCACAGCAAAAATCCGACGCACACACCTGCAAGTGCACTT
>JAGBUT010000240.1 GCA_017630695.1 Clostridia bacterium | reverse complement strand
GGTAACGGTGCCGAGAACAGGAACGTGAGTTACGTTTTCAGCCTGACCGACGATTCTGATGCATCTTTTGAGCATAGGCGGTCTCTGAATATAACCTGCGGCTTCAAGTGCATCAAGGTTTGCCTGAACGGATGAGGTTGAGCGAAGACCGACAGCCGCGCCGATTTCACGCACACTGGGGGTCATATTGTCTTTTGCTCTTTCAAGAAGAAATTCGTAAATTCTCTGTTGAATGGGAGTTATAGGTTTCATATTTGCTCCTCTTTTCCTATTGTTTATTTTTCTGAATTATCATTAAAACGTTGTTTTCATACTCTTTCATACGCATTATAGCACAAATGTTCTGAAAATGCAAACATTTGTTTGATATTTTTTAAAAAAATTTTTTGGGTATTTTCAAAAGGCGTACAATATGGTATAATTAATCAAAATAACGGGGAACCGTTTAAGGAGAAAATATGGCACAACACGATGAAAAAGTGAATAACAACAACGAAAATCGCGATAGAAAAATCGTGATATCCGCAGTCGTTGCCGTGTTTGTTGCCGTTACGATTGCAATAACGCTTCTGATTGCAAAAGAGCCGTTGTTCCTTTCGATATCAAGAGGATTTGCTGCAAACAACAGTTACGGTGCGGCGGAATTCTTTGTTCAGCTTTGCAACAGTGACGATGCGAAGGTGCTCGATGAATATATCGATCTAAGGCAGGATATCAACGATAACTATGCTCTGATGGTTTCGGATTTTGATAAAGCAAAAGTCAAGGGATGGCAGAAATCAGCAGAAACAGTCCGCAATAATCCCGATGCCGTCGGCGAAAAGATTATGCCCGAGGCAATCGCTCTTGCGGATGCTCTTGATAAAATCTGCAAACAGCTTGATAATTATGACTCTTTGCGGCCTGAAATTATGGAGCTGTTTGAGATATTCAACGAGATAAACAGGCTTTATGCACGAGATGAATCCGGCGAAAGCACGGTATTTACAATTTCGCAGGAATTCAAAATGCTTAATGCGTGGAAGAGAACGGCAAACAGACTCGAGCAATTCAGCTCCGGTTTTGAAACAAGCTCAAAAACATATCTTCTTATGTATTTTCTGAAAGAGGCTCAGGGTGAAGAAGCGGATTTGCGTGATGCGATGAATTCATTTGTTGCTCAAGGGTACGATTACGAAGCACCGATAAGAGTCAAGGGTGCGGCAACAAAAACCTTCCCTTCAATCCGCAATGGAAGCGGACTTACGGTTAATCTCCAGCAAAAAGACGTCTATGAGAAGTATATGTACAGAGATTTATGCAGTGCACTTGCAGAAACTCTCGGAGAATTTTATGATGCATAAACGCAAATATAAGGATTAATATATTATTGACATATTGTAAAGTCGATGATATAATAGCACTATGTTAAAGGGGAGTAGCTTAAGGCTCTGCCGAGTGATTGCCAACAGCCGATGCACCATGCATCTGGTAATCACCCATTTATGGAAGCAAGACCTTTGGCGGAGAGTATCTCTGTCAAAGGTCTTTTTATTTTATTTGTCAAAATTATCTGTGTGCAGAAAGCACACGGGATTTGATCAGAAAGGAATGAAAAACCAATGAAGTTCTATCTTGAACAGATTGAAAACGTTTTCAATCTTGTTAAGAGCTCCGAAGCAGGTCTTTCTTCTTCCGAAGCTGAAAAGAGACTTGCCGAAAACGGCAAGAACAAGCTTAAGGAAGGCAAGAAGAAAACAATGTTTCAGCGTGTTGTGGAACAGCTTTCCGACCCGATGATTATCATTCTTATCGTTGCTGCATTTATTTCAGCAATAACAGAATGGTTTGAAGGCGGTCATTTTGAGTTTGTGTTCCCCACAGATACCGTAATCATTCTTGTCGTTGTTGTTATCAACACGGTTCTCGGTGTTGTTCAGGAAAGTAAAGCTGAAGCCGCAATTGAAGCGCTGCAGGAAATGTCAGCCGCAACATCGAAGGTTATTCGTGACGGCAAACTCGTTTCCGTACGCAGTGAAGATCTTGTTGTAGGCGACGTTATTATTCTCGAAGCAGGCGATGCTGTTCCTGCAGACTGCCGCATTTTTGAATGCGCAAGCATGAAGATTGAAGAAGCTGCTCTTACGGGCGAATCTGTTCCCGTAGATAAGCTTATAGGCATTCTCAATGGCGGTGACAACGGCGAAGTTCCCCTCGGTGACAGAAAGAATATGGCTTATATGGGCTCTACCGTTGTTTACGGCAGAGGTAAGGCTGTTGTTGTTGGCACAGGTATGGATACCGAAATGGGTAAGATTGCCGATGCTATTGCTCAGGCTGAAGAAGGTCAGACTCCTCTTCAGATCAAGCTTTCACAGCTTTCAAAGATTCTCACCTACCTTGTTCTCGGCATCTGCGTTGTTCTTCTCGCATACCAGATGATTATGGCTTATCTCGGCGAAGGTATCACCTTCAGCGTATTCCTTGAGAGCTTTATGGTTGCCGTTTCACTTGCTGTTGCGGCTATCCCCGAAGGTCTTGCAGCGGTTGTTACAATCGTTCTCTCCATCGGTGTTACCAATATGTCAAAGAAGAATGCGATTATCAGAAAGCTCACAGCTGTTGAAACTCTCGGCTGTGCACAGATAATCTGCTCCGATAAAACAGGTACTCTTACACAGAACAAGATGACCGTTGTTGACCATTACGGTGATGACGAAAATCTTATCGCAAAGGCTATGGCTCTTTGCTGTGATGCTTCAATCGATACAGACGGTGTTGTTACCGGTGAACCCACCGAAGCAGCTCTTGTATACTACGCAAACGAGCTCGGTATGAACAAGAATGACCTCGTTGCAGCTGCTCCCAGAACAGGTGAAGCTCCCTTCGATTCAGGCAGAAAGATGATGTCAACAGTTCATAAGACTGCAGAAGGTATCGTTCAGTATACAAAGGGTGCTCCCGACGTAATCCTCAACAAATGTGCTTACGCACTTGTTGACGGCAACGTTGTTCCTTTCACAGAGGAAATCAAGGCAAAGGTTGTTGCAGACAACAAGAGAATGGCGGATCAGGCTCTTCGCGTTCTTGCAGTTGCTATGAGAAGCTATGATGCAGAGCCTTCGGATTATTCACCCGAAGCTCTTGAAAACGACCTTGTATTCATTGGTCTGACAGGTATGATTGACCCTGCCCGTCCTGAAGTTAAGGCCGCTATCGAAGAATGCCGTTCCGCAGGTATCACACCCATTATGATTACGGGTGACCACAAGGATACTGCTGTTGCAATCGCAAAACAGCTCGGTATCATTGAGGATGATTCTGCAGCTATCACGGGTGCTCAGCTTGACGAAATCAGCGATGAGGATTTCGCAGAGAGAGTTACCGAATTCAGAGTTTATGCACGTGTTCAGCCTGAGCATAAGACAAGAATCGTTAACGCATGGCGTGCAAAGGGTATGATTACCGCTATGACCGGCGACGGTGTTAACGATGCTCCCTCTATCAAGAGTGCAGATATCGGTGTCGGTATGGGTATCACAGGCACCGACGTTACAAAGAACGTTGCAGATATGGTTCTTGCAGACGATAACTTTGCAACAATCGTTTCCGCAGTTTCCGAAGGCAGAAGAATCTATGACAACATCAGAAAGGCTATCCAGTTCCTTCTCGGTTCAAACCTTTCAGAGGTTCTCTCAATCTTCACTGCAACAATCCTCAGATTTACAATTCTTCAGCCCGTTCACCTTCTCTTCATCAACCTTGTAACAGACAGTATTCCTGCTCTTGCTCTCGGTCTTGAAAAGCCCGAAAGAGATATTATGAACAGAAAGCCCAGAAACAGTAAGGAAGGTATCTTTGCAGGCGGTATGGGTATCGACGTATTCTATCAGGGTGCTCTTGTAACAATTCTTACACTTGCAGCATTCTTTATCGGTGAATTCCTTCAGACAGGTCACTGGCAGTTCACAAACATCGCAGTTGAAGACAGCGGCGAAGGTATGACAATGGCATTCCTTACAATGTCAATGTGCGAAATCTTCCACTCATTCAATATGCGTTCACAGAGAGGCTCTGCACTCGCAATGAGCTTCAAGCATAAGTCACACAACGTTGTTCTTTATATCGCTATGGTTGCTTCGCTTCTTCTCACAACAGCAATCATCGAAATCGAACCTCTCGCAAATGCTTTCCACTTCACACACCTTGATGCCAAGGCATATGCAATCTCAATCGGTCTTGCATTCCTTGTAATTCCCATTGTTGAAGTTATCAAGGCAATTCAGAGAACTATTGCAAAGAAAAAGGCATAAGCATTCATAAAATTACCGCAGACTCACATCGGGTCTGCGGTTTTTATTATTGTATTTTTGTTTGCCGTATGATAAAATTATATAAATGGTTTTCGGAGGTGCTTTATGTTTTCTCGAATAAACAGTATGGGGCTTTTCGGCGTCGACAGCTATATGGTCGGCGTTGAGGTTGACTGCGGTCAGGGTCTGCCGAGAATAGATATCGTCGGTCTGCCCGATACGGCTGTCAACGAATCGAAAAACAGAGTGCGCTCTGCAATCAAAAACAGCGGTTTCAACTTCCCTTCAAGCAGAGTGACGATTAACCTTTCACCTGCTGACGTGAGAAAAGAAGGCTCTGTTTACGATCTGCCGATTTTTATCGCAATCATCAAAGCAATGGGTCAGCTCAAAGCAAACGTTGATGACTGTGCTTTTATAGGCGAACTTTCGCTTGACGGTCTTGTGCGCAGGGTCAACGGTGCTCTTTCGATGGTTATCCGAGCCAAAAACAGCGGTTTGAAAAGAGTTTTTGTGCCTCAAGCAAATGCGAGAGAAAGCTCGGTTGTTGATGGTATTGAGGTTTACGCAGTATCACACGTCAAAGACGTAACGGAGCATCTTTCGGGTGAAAAATTGCTTTCTCCCGTTGAGTTTGATGCGAATTATAATGAAGAAAATCTTCTTGCTTTGCCCGATTTTAAAGACGTTATGGGTCAGCAGGAAGCGAGATATGCTCTTGAAATCGCCGCAGCAGGCGGACACAACATTATTATGGTCGGTCCTCCCGGCTCGGGCAAAAGTATGCTTGCAAAGAGATTGCCCTCTATTCTGCCCGATATGACTTTTGAAGAAAGTCTGCAGACAACAGAACTTTATTCGATTGCGGGCGTGCTGCCCGAGGGAGTTTCACTTATGACGCAAAGACCTTTCAGGTCACCGCACCACACGGTTTCTCCTGCAGGTCTTTCAGGTGGCGGAGCAATACCGAGACCGGGTGAAATTTCTCTTGCTCACAACGGAGTGCTGTTTCTGGACGAGCTTCCCGAATTTTCTAGAGTTGCAATGGAGGTTCTTCGTCAGCCTCTCGAGGATGGCAAAGTAACGATATCAAGAGCGAGCGCGTCGCTGACTTATCCTTGCTCTGCGATGATAGTTTGTGCAATGAATCCATGCCCCTGCGGTTTTCACGGTCACCCCAAAAGGGAGTGCACCTGCCCCGAAGGTGCGGCAAAACGATATCTTGCAAGAGTTTCGGGTCCGTTGCTTGACAGAATTGATATTCATATTGAAGTGCCTCCCGTCGATTTCGATAAGCTTTCAAGCCATATGCCGTCGGAAAGCTCTGCCGAAATCAGAAAAAGAGTCAATGCCGCAAGAAAGATTCAGCAGGAAAGGCTTAAGGGAAGCGGTGTAAGCTGCAACGCAAAAATGGATGCCGCTATGACGAGAGAATTCTGCAGACCTACGGCAAGAGGTATGGCGATGCTTGAGCAGGTGTTTGAAAAGCTTGATTTTTCTGCGAGGGCTTATGACAAGGTGCTTCGAGTTGCCAGAACGATTGCTGACCTTGAAAACGAAAAAACAATTGACGTTCAGCATATATCCAGAGCTGTTCAGTTCAGAAGTCTGGACAGAAAGCTCTGGAGAAAATAAAAAAATAAGGACTGCTTGTTTGACCAAGCAGTCCTTTTCTTTTAAATCATACCCACCACATTTCGCCTGTGGATTCAGTGAGAATAATATTCTTGAGGAACGAAACAGCCTTTGAAAGACCTTCGTTCTGGCTCATCAGTGAATCCTCGTGCTCAATGCTGATAGCGTAGTCATAACCGACCATACGGAGGTTTGAGATGATTTCTTTCCAGTATGCGTTATCGTTGCCGTAGCCGATTGTGCGGAAAATCCATGAACGGTTGATTTCGTCACCGTAGGGTTTGTTATCAAGCACACCGTTAACGGCTGTGTTATATTTGTCAATCTTTGTATCTTTTGCGTGGAAATGGAAGATTGCATCACCGAGCTTGCGGATGCAGGCAACGGGATCCATACCCTGCCAGATGAGGTGGCTGGGATCGAAGTTTGCACCGATTTCGGGGCCTACTGCTTCACGGAGCTTAAGAAGAGTTTCTGTGTTATATACGCAGAAGCCGGGGTGAAGCTCAAGAGCAATCTTATTAACACCGTGAGCCTTTGCGAATTCAACAAGGTCTTTCCAATAGGGGATGAGAACCTCGTTCCACTGCCACTCAAGGATTTCACCGAAATCATTGGGCCAGGGGCAAGTTACCCAGTTGGGATATTTTGCGGTTTCGCAGTCACCGGGGCAACCTGAGAATGTGTTGATCTGGTGGAGACCGAGTTTTTCTGCAAGAAGGATTGCGTTGCGGATTGTCTTATCGTAATCTGCGGCAATTTCCTTGTTGGGATGTACGGGGTTGCCGTGGCAAGAAAGGGCGCTGATTTCAACGTCATATTTTTTGAGAAGAGCCTTGAATTCTTCAAGCTTTGCATCGTCTGCGAGAAGTTCTTCTGCGTTTGCGTGAGCGTTGCCGGGATAACCGCCGCAACCGATTTCTACCATTTCGATGCCGAGCGATTTGAAATATTTCAATGCCTCTTCAAGAGAGAGGTTTGAAAGCAGAGTTGTAAATACACCGAGTTTCATTTGATTTCTCCTTAAATAATGCTTTTGAGATAATTGAAGCTTCTTGTGATATCATCAATACCTGTGGGTACGGGATCGTCGTTTTCAACGATAATCCATTCGAGGCCGATTGATTTTGCAGCTTTGATGACTGTGGGGATATCGCAGTTGCCTTCGCCCAGAGCCTTGGGTTTGCCGTCGATACCGTCTTTAACGTGGATGTGAACGATGCTGTCTTTCTTTTCGTTGAGGAGAGCAAAGTTATCCTGACCTGCGTGGAAGCTCCAGTATGTATCGATTTCAAGGTCGCACTTGGCCTGGATTATATCAATGGGAAGTGTGCCGTCCTCAAAGGGAACGAACTCTTCACAGTGGTTGTGATAGTATGTTTTGATGCCGTATTTATCCATAGCATACTTCTGGGCATTGCCAAGCTCGTCGCCTGTGTTGACCGATTCTTCCATTGTTGAATGGGGTGCACCGCCAACGCCGATTGCCTTTGCGCCGAGAGTGTTGATATATTCGATTGTTGCTTCAAGCTTATCTTCTTTGAAATCGTCAAGGCTCATATGGCTGCCTACTGCAACAAGACCGATTTCATCAAGCTTTGCCTTGATTGTTGCGGCATCAGTATTGAAGAAACCTGCAAATTCAACGCCGTCATAACCGATTTTTTTGATTTCTTCAAGAGTTTTAAGAAGAGTTTCAGTGTCGTTTATGTGGTCTCTTACGGAATAGACCTGAACAGCAATTTTCATTTTGTTACCTCTCAGTCATTGTTGATATAAACAGGCTGACCTGTCTTTGCAGATTCGTAAATTGCTTCGAGAATCTGTGTTACAACCATAGCCTGCTCGGGTTTTGTGCTGACTTCTTTATCATTGATAACTGCATCGTAGAATGCACGGCATTCAAGCTCTGCGGGGTCATCGCTGCAACCGTCGTAGAAAGCAACGCCGCCTGCATCAAAGTTGGGCTTCTCGATAACCTGTCTGCCGTTCTTTACGTAGTTGAGGCGAAGGTCGTCAAACATATCTGCGCCGCCCTTTGTGCCTGCAAGAAGGGTTGATGCTTCGATG
The DNA here is from genome assembly GCA_017630695.1 of Clostridia bacterium. Taxonomy (GTDB): domain Bacteria; phylum Bacillota; class Clostridia; order Oscillospirales; family Acutalibacteraceae; genus CAG-177. The sequence goes on along the minus strand of JAGBUT010000240.1, from coordinate 29,294 downwards.
GGATCTGCAATGTTGATTGCCCAGCTGGATTCAACGCTGATTGTAGCACCGTTTTCCATAACAACGAAACCGAAAGCGGAATCTTCAACGGTATACTTCTCGGGATCCCAGTCACCCCAAGCATTTGCGGTGTTTTTCTGATCGCCGAGCTTCTTGTATTTTGTGCCTACAACCATCTTGGGTTTGTAGTTGTTCATCATCCAGAGAGTGAGGTCGAGAGCGTGTGTGCCGATGTCGATGAGGGGACCGCCACCCTGCTCGTATTCGTTGAGGAATACGCCCCAGGTGGGAACAGCTCTTCTGCGGATAGCAAGAGCTCTTGCGTAGTAAATATCACCGAGCTCGCCATTGTCACAGCACTGCTTGAGGTAGAGAGAATCGTCTCTCCAACGGGACTGATAGCCGATTGAGAGCTTTTTGCCTGTTCTTACGGATGCTTCATACATAGCCTTTGCTTCAGCATATGTTTTTGCCATGGGCTTTTCGCAAAGAACGTGTTTGCCTGCTTCAAGAGCGTCGATTGTGATGAAGCTGTGTGAACGGTTGGGAGTACAAACGTGAACGGCAACGATGCTTTCATCCTTAAGAAGTTCTTTGTAATCTGTATAAACCTTTGCATCGGCTGAACCGTATTTCTTTGCTGTTTCTACTGCTCTTTCCTCAATGATATCACAGAACGCAACAACCTCAAGGAAATCAACGTTTGAAATGGCACGAAGGTGTTTGCCGTTTGCAATACCGCCGCAGCCGATAATACCGATTTTGATTTTTTCGCTCATAATATTTTTCTCTCCTTTGCGTTAAACGGGTTTGATAAATTTCAGTGTACCGAGTTAAAGTGGTAAAACTGTCCTTATACCTTTATTATACTGAATATGCACCCTAATTCAAGAATAATATCTTTTTGCGGACGTAAATTTTTGAGACGTATTTTTGGGCAAGATTAACAAAAGGCAGAGTGCACACAAAGCACTCTGCCTTTAAACTCTTATTTGGGTACGTAGACTCTTTTGACCTGCAGGTTTTCAGGGTCGTTGATTTCTCCGAGACCGAGGAAATTCCCGTCGGGAGAATAGACACGGTAGTAGCCCGTCATCTTAGCGCACTTGATTCTGTTGAGGTCGAGCTCACCGCCGTTTGAAAATCTTTTTGCCTGAGCTTCGGTGACCTGCACCGAGGGATAGATGTCCAGAGCTTTTTCGACGGGAATCAGCAAACCGTTGAGTTTGCCGCTTTGAGCTGCTTCTTCAAGCTTTTCAACGGTTACGGCATCGCTGACAGAGAATCCGTTTGCTCTTGTGCGACGAAGAGCCGTCATAACCGCACCGCAACCGAGCTTTTTGCCGATATCATCAATCAGTGTTCTGATATACGTGCCTGATGAACAGGCGACGGAGATTTTATATTCGTTTGCATTTTCGTCTGCTTCAAGCATTTCTGCCGAATAGATTATAACGGTGCGGGATTGTCTTTCAACTTCGATCCCCTGACGGGCGAGGTCGTAAAGTCTCTGACCGTTAACAGAAATTGCCGAATACATCGGAGGAAGCTGACTGATTTCACCTACAAAGCTTTCAAGAGCTTCGGCAACGTCTTGTTTTGTTGAGAAAACGGGATGGGTTCCGAGAACCTTGCCCGTAATATCGAGAGTATCGGTGACGGTGCCGAGACGGAAGGTTGCGATATATTCCTTATCGTGGCTCGGGAGCAGTTCGCAAAAACGGGTTGCGCCACCGAGCATAACGGTCATAACGCCCGTTGCCATCGGGTCGAGAGTACCGCTGTGGCCGCATTTTTTCTCTCCGCAGATTCTGCGGACTCTTGCGACTGCACCGAAAGAAGTTATATTTTCGGGTTTATCAAGAATTATAATTCCGGTCATTTCGCTGTCCTTTCGGATTTGATATTGGAATTATAACATATAATATCCGATGTTTCAAGGACTCATTGAAGCGGAAAATTCGAGAGTGCTCTGAATTCATAGCCGTTTTCACGGGCAAAGTCGATAATCCTGCCTAAAGCCTCGGCGTTGTCGGGCGAAACAGAGTGAAGCAGAATTACTGCACCCGGATGCAGTCGGGCGGTTACTTTTTCAAACGCATAATCTCCACCGTTCGGGTTTTCAACGTCCCAATCGGCATAGGCACAAGACCAGAATGCGGCTGAATAACCCATTGAGCAAACGAGGTCGAGCGCATTTTCCGTGTAAGCACCTTCAGGAAAACGGAAAAAGATCGGCTGATAGTTGAATTCTGTGCGCAATCTCTCTTCGCATTCAAAAATTTCCGAAGCCATCTGCTCACGGGAGATTTTTGAAAAATCGGGATGGTTTGCGGAATGGTTGCCGACGATGTGTCCCTCGCAAATCATTCTTCTGATGAGGTCGGGCTCGGCATCGATATGGTCAAGAGTGCAGAAAAAAGCGGCAGGCACGTTTTTCTCTTTCAGCGTATCAAGAATGGCTGACGTGCAACCGTTTTCCCATCCGCAATCAAAGGTGAGATAAAGAACTTTTTCTTTTGTGATATTGTCGTAACAGAATGCATTTTTGCCAAGTGACGCGAAATATTTCTGAGCTTCCACTGAAATCGAATGCGGCTGACCGTTTTTGGCAACACCGTAGCTGTGTTCTTTTCTTTCTGTCGAAAGATTTCGTTTGTTTTCGGGGTCGGGCACTGAATAAGCCTGCGAGAGTCGGTTTGTGTCTGCAATGCTGACTTTGGCTTCGGCATTATATTCCTTTTCAAGGGTTTTTCTGCCCGTGCAGGAGGAAAAAAGAACGAGCATTAAAATAACCAAAGCAGAAACACGTTTGTTAATAATTATCACCTTGCTTTATTTTTTGTGTTCTTGTATAGTATTCCTTGAACGCGTTAATTTATCGTAAGTAAAAAAATTTTAAAATTTTTGCAACAAAAACAAAAAATATCGACACTAATCTGTTGAGAGTGGTAAGGAGGGTCGATTTTGAGCGCTCAGATAAACGAACTCGTTACTCTTGCAAAAAGCGGTGATGCCGATGCCTTCGGTGAACTGTATGAGTTGTATTACAAAGAGATGATTTACTATGCCCGGTGCGTAACGGGCAGCGAAGCACTTGCCGAAGATGCGGTTTCGGATGCGGTGCTTTCGGCATTCAGACAAATCGGCTCTTTGAAAAAGAATGAAGCATTCAAAGGATGGCTTTTTAAAATACTTTGTGCTTCATGTAAAAGGCAATATACTGAAAATCAACATAAAAAAACGCTCGTCTGGCTTGATGACGGCGAAACGGGGGGAGAAGAGCCCTCGGGCACGGTTGATACGGAGTTATCAATCGACCTGAAATCGGCTCTTTCAATTCTTTCACGTGAAGAAAGAGAAATTGTTTTGCTCGGCACGGTTGAAAAATACAAGAGCCACGAAATTGCGGACATGCTCGGATGCAAGGCTGTTACCGTGCGTTCAAAGCATAAGCGTGCGTTGAAAAAGATGCGTGATTTTCTTGAGGAAAACACAGTGAAAGGGGGGTGAGAAGATGAAGAATGACAAATATATTGAAGATTTGTTGAGAGAAGAAATCGAAAAAACGGATGTTCCCGAAAATCTCAGGAAAGAGAAAATGGTTGCAATGCTCAAAGAGCAAAAGGATTTTTCCGATGAAACGGGTAACGTTATTGAAATTAATGCGTACAGGGACAGCGCAAAGGCATCGAGAACATCGGCTGTTACTCTCAACAGAATCGCAACCGTTGCGGCGGCATTTGTGATTGTTATTGCGTGTGCATTATTTGCAACAATGAACTCGGGTGTTAAAATCATCAGAACCGAGCCCGGCTTTGACAATTACAATCCCGATAACCTCATTATCGGTGTCAGCAGTTATGACGAAGTTGAACTGGCGATAAAGAACGCTCTCGGAAACTCCGAGGATGCAACCTATTCAAACGAGCCTTCGGGCACGGCAACGTCACCGTCAGGCTTGACGGGCATACCGTCGTTGCCGAGTGTAATCGGTGCATACGTTATTGACGAATCCGAAATTCTTGACAGTGCGGTCAGTGCCTATAACATAGGCGGTGAACTGATCGAAAGAGTTACCGGTCTTGAAGCGGATATCGTTAAGAATAACGGTGAATATCTGTTTGTAGTTACAAGCGGCAAGGATGCCGAAAGCGGTGAAAAGGTTGAGCTTATCAAGATTATCAGAGCTTTACCTGCCGAAGAAATGGCTGTTGTTTCAACAATTACTCTCTCAAACGTAAACGATGCCAGAAATATTGATGAATGCATTGAAATTTATCTCAAAGGCGACATTCTGATTGCGATAATGGGCAGAAATGCATACGTTATGGAGGACGAAGCGGCTTACGACAAAAATTCAACAGTCGCCCGTTACTACAACATTTCCGACCCCGAGAATCCGTTTGAAATCCGTGAGCATATTCAGGATGGCAAATATCTTTCATCAGGTATTTCGGAGAAGGGCAGTCTTTATCTTATCACCGAGAAACACGTCAGCCCGTCGGAGAAGAATGCAATACCTTCCTGCACAGTTGACGGAAAAGAGATAAAACCTGATACAAAGAAGATTTATATGGCGGTCAACGCTCCGGGCACGGCATTCACTTTCATAACCGTTACCAACGTTGATGATTTTTCAAAAGCAGTTGACAGCCTTGCGTTTTTAGGCAGTAAAAACGGCAGACTTTTTGTCAGCGGAAATGCTGTTCTTGTTTCAAGAGGCTTTGTTTCCGTTGATGCCGACGAAAACGGCACACACAAAAATCTGACTGAAATTTACAGATTTGATATAGGCGATTCCGAGGTCAGCTTCTCGGGTTCATACGCTGTTAACGGAACGCTTTGGGGCAAACCTTTTATCAACGAAAAAACAGGATGGATGACCGTTGTTGCGTCAGATCCCGAAGCTGCAAGTCTTTACGTGCTTAATCGGGAATCGGAGTTTGTAAGCGGTCTCGAGGGTCTGTTCCCCAAAGCCGAGATAAAAGACGTTAAATTCTATGGCAACAACTGCTATATAATTGCGAATGATGATTCTGAAACAACAATGATAATCGATCTCTCGAATCCCGAAAAGCCGAAAAAGGGTACAACTATTTCGGTGAAAGGATTTGCAGGTAAAATCTTCGGTGCGGATGACGGTTTGCTCATCCACATCAGCGGAAACGAACGTGATTCCAAGGGCGTGAGCATTTCACTTCTCGGCCTTGATAATCCGTTCAAACCCGAAAGCCTTGATTTATACAGCCTTTCGGATATCATTGAGGTTGCATCGTTTGTTGACAGCAGATGCGTTATGTTTGAAGCGGAGAATAATATTCTCGGCATTCCCGTTGTACGTCAGGATGATGCAACAAAAGAATCCGTTGTTGCATACGCACTCTTTGATTATTCTGACGGCGACATAAAACCTATCGGATTCTTTAACCACGATGCACAGTCAAAGGGTGAGAAATCGCTCAGAGGCACGTGTATCGGCAACGTGTTCTACAGCATTTCGGGAAGCAAGATTGTTGCATTCTCGATTGACGATGAAAAAAAGCTCTCAACAATTGAGCTTAACTGATGTGATTGAATTTCCACTGCCCTGAACGGATGGATGGGAGTCGGCTCTGCTGACAAGGTGGATGTTTCATAAACCGCCGTATCCTTTGGGGAAAGGATACGCAAAGGGCGGAACAAAAGATGGTCGCTTGGCGAAGCCGAAGGCACATCGGCTTCGCCTGCACCATTTAAAGCAAAGATTTAAAGGTCATCAGCATCCTGAACGGGCATTTCGTCCTCAGGGTCATAGGGAACACCCGTGTAGCTTCCGTTGACGTCAGAAGGAATATCCTCAAACGGTTCTGCAATATTCAACGGAGATTTAACGGGGAAACGGCGGCAATTCTTTTTGCTGTTGTCAAACTTGTAGGGCATAAACGATGCTCCTTTCATAATGAATTAGTAATATTTTGTCCTAGTTTTGTTAAATATTCCGCTTGACAAACACAGTCATATGATATAAAATTGTTTCATATATTTTTTCAAAAACAAAATAAGGAAAAGGATGGTAACCAACAATGAAAAAGACAATCTCCATGCTTCTTGCAATCGTAGTTGCAGCAGTTTCAATCTGCACTCTTACAATCTGTGCTTTTGCTGAAACAACAGAGACTACAACAGAAGCAACAACAGTAGCTACAACAGCTGAGACAACAACAGAAATCGACCTTGGTCGTCCCACAACAACAGCTGCTTCAACAACAAAGGTTGAAACAACAGCTACAACAACTGATTCAACAACAAAGGCTGATTCCACAGATTCAACAGCTAAGGGCGATGCTGAACCCACAGATTCAAGCACAACTTCAGTTGATGACGGTGACGGCACAACAAAGAAGCCCGCAAATGTTGATGACGATATCCCTGCAACAGGCAGCGGCATCGTTGTTCCTGCAGTTGCTCTTCTTGCTCTTGCAGGCGGCGTAGCAGTAGCAGTTAAGTCCAAGAAGGACTAATTAAAACCTTGTAACAAAATCAGCTCACTCCGATAATCGGGGTGAGCTTTTTGTTTGCCGAAAAGATGTTGCACTTGATAAAAATAAAACCGCCTTGCACGTTTGTGCAGGGCGGTTGGTTTATCAGAAAGTTTTAACGAGTTCCTTGAGATATGCTTTGAATTCTTCGCCGATTTCGGGATGGTCGAGAGCAACCTCACAGTTTGCTTTCATAATGCCGAGCTTGTTGCCCATATCGTATCTTATACCTTCAAAATCGTATGCGATAAGTTTATCCTGCATACCGAGTTCCATCATAACGTCAGTGAAATAGAATTCTTTACCTTCGGGAGTTGCGGCAAGACCTTTTTCAATCATACCGAAAACCTCGGGAGGCATAACAACTCTGCCGAGAATTGCGTAGAGAGAAAGGATCTGTTCGGGTGTGGGCTTTTCGATGATTTCGCGGCAGGTCATTGCTCTGTCTTCACCCTCAATGGGGGTAACGCCGAGCGTACAATAGAGTCTGATAAGCTCTTCGGGAACTTCCTGAACACCGACGATACCCTTGCCGTATTTTTCGTAGCAACGGCAGAGCTGTGCGGTTGCAGGCTCCTTGGATACGATAACGTCGTCACCGTAAAGAACAACGAAGGGTTCGTCGCCTACGAATGATTTACCGCAAAGGATTGCGTGTGCAAGACCCTTTGTTTCCTTCTGACGAACGAAGCAGATGTTTGCAAGGTTTGCACAAGCCTTAACGTCCTCGTAAAGCTTTGATTTTGAGGGGTTACCTGCGAGCTGTGTTTCAAGTTCAAAAGAGTGGTCGAAATGGTCTTCGATTGCGCCCTTACCTCTGTTTGTAACGATAAGGATATCTTCGATGCCTGCGGCAACAGCTTCTTCAACGATATACTGAATTGCAGGCTTGTCAACGATGTTGAGCATTTCCTTGGGAACGGATTTTGATGCGGGGAGAACTCTTGTGCCGAGACCTGCGGCAGGGATTATGGCTTTTCTGACTTTCATGGTTATTCCTCCGTAATTATTTTAAATCCAGTTGGATAATTTATCTGCAAGAAAAACAAACAGATTCAAAATCGTCTGTTCGCCGAAATATCCTGCTAAATATGCAATAAATGAAACGCTTCCTCTTTGCGCAATCATTATTTTTCTGATTTCGTCGTTTGCGGCAGCTTCACCGATAATTGCAAAATCGGATTTGATTTTGTTATAGTAAAGCTTATCGGCAATAAAACCGCAGATCAGACGCTGAACAAGCAGAATTCCCAAAAGAATCAGGGTAGGCATCTGTATAGCGGAATAATAATCGGTGAGGAGTTTTATCACCTCTTCATCCGTTGCCGCTTCCATCATTTCGGGGTTTAACATAAGAGGCTGTGATAATGAATAGAAGTTTTCGGTTGCTTCAAAAAGCTGCTCCTGCAACGGTGCCGTCATCATTGTTATCGAAGCGAAAACAACGAGCAGGATGATGCCGACCTTATGAATTTTTCTGAAAAGAAACCAACTCGGGCCAAAGAAGAATGCCGCCCAGTTAAATGAAAGCTTTTTCTCTTCAAGTTTGCGGAATTTGGGGATATAACGCTTTGCATTGAGTCGGGTATAGAGAGCGTAGTCGCCTGCGGAGTATCCGCCGATTTCTTCGTTTTCGTCGATACCCATTGATTCAACAAACGGATTTTTGATTTCGGGTGTCTGGTAAGCACCGCAAGAAGTGCAGATTATATCCTGAGGATGGATTTTTGCTCCGCACTGTGTGCAGATTTTAAAATTCTCTTCTTTTTCTTCCTCTTCGAAAAGAGCACCGCAGTTGCCGCAGTGAAGGGCATCGGCAGGATTTTCGCTTGAGCAGATGTGACAGATTTTAACGTCACCCGTTTCTGCTTCTGTTTCGGAAACGAAAGGTGCGGGGTTTTCGTTTTCCGGTTTGGCTGCCGCTGTTTTTTCTGATTTCCAGACGAAATCCGTGCCGTGAAGAGAAGTGTTTATGCATTGTCCGTTGCTGTGCCAACATTCACGGTGATGCGGTGTTGCACATTCGGGGCAAACAACGATGTCATCGCCGTCTTTGAATATTTCTCCGCAAACGGGGCACGGCAGGTTGAAATAGTTCATTTTTTGATTTCACGCTTTCCGATTGATATATACTATTCTATTCTAACGAATATTTCGAAAAAATTCAATTATTATTTTAAAAATATTTATTAATTGGGAATAAATAAACTGTTAAAATAATTTTATTCTTTACAAGTGACTTTTTTTTCGTTATAATACACTGTGAAATATTACGCTTTAGGAGATTTTTTTATGATTCAGTTTGAAGAATTAAGGTTTGCAGTGCTTGATTATGAAGAGAAACTCAAGCAGCTTCGTGATGCTCTCGGCCTTGATGCAATGAATAAAGAAGCAGAAGAACTTGAAGAGCAGACAGCTCAGGACGGATTCTGGAACGACCTTGCAAATTCACAGAAGGTTCAGCAGAGAATCAGCCAGCTCAGAAGCAAAATCAACGCTTATAACTCACTTGAGGGCGAATATAACGATGCACTCGTTCTTATCGAACTTGCTGACGAGGCAGAGGATCTTGAAATGCTTGATGAGTGCAAGGATGCTGTTAACGGCTTTGTTATAAAGCTTGAGGAAATGACACTCAGCACTCTTCTTTCAGGTGAATATGACGCAAAGAACTGCATTCTCACTTTCCACGCAGGTGCAGGCGGCACAGAAGCTCAGGACTGGAACCAGATGCTTGTCAGAATGTATCAGCACTGGGGTGAAAAGCACGGCTTTAAGGTAAGTATGCTTGACTTCCTTGACGGTGATGAAGCCGGTCTCAAATCGGCAGTTCTTCTTGTTGAGGGCGAAAATGCTTACGGTTATCTCAAGGGCGAGATGGGTGTTCACCGCCTTGTAAGAGTTTCTCCCTTTGATGCATCAGGCAGACGCCACACCTCATTCGCATCACTTGAAGTTATGCCCGAAATCGACGATACCGTTGAGGTTGAAATCAATCCCGACGACCTTAAGATTGACTATTACCGTTCAAGTGGTGCAGGCGGTCAGAAGGTTAACAAAACTTCATCGGCTGTTCGTATCACTCATATTCCCACAGGCATTGTTTGTGCTTGTCAGGTTGAAAGAAGCCAGCATCAGAACAGAGAAGTTGCAATGAAAATGCTCAAATCAAAGCTCATTGAAATCAAAGAGCGTGAACACCTTGATAAGATTGACGACATCAAGGGTGAGCAGAGAGAAATTGCTTGGGGCAGCCAGATCCGTTCCTACGTATTTATGCCCTACACTCTTGCAAAAGACCATCGCACAGGTTTTGAAGCAGGTAACATCAACGCTGTTATGGACGGCGACATTGACGGCTTTATCAATGCTTATCTCAAGATGGAATCGCTCAAGAAATAAGACTGTTTTCATCATTTTACCCTGAAGGGGGCGGAATCATGGAGATTATTGATATCACAAAAAGATTTTTCAGTGCAGAGGTTTATCCGGGCGATCCGAGACCTGAAGCAGAGCAGATTGCCGAAATCGGTGAAGGATCCGAATGCAATCTATCCGTTATCCACGCGTGTGTGCATAACGGAACTCACGCAGATGCACAGCTTCACTTTATCCCCAACGGCATTCCGATTGATGAAATGCCGCTTGATGCTTATATCGGCCCTTGCACGGTTGTTGAGGTGCCGGGCGGCGTTATAACGGGGGAGTACGTTGACGAATTCTTCCCGAAAAATTGCAAAAGGATTCTTGTCAAAGGCAGAGGCACGTCTTATTTTATGGATTCGGCTGCTCAGGAGCTTACCGAAAGAGGAATTCTGCTCATCGGTACGGATTCTTTCTCCGTTGGCACAAAAGGAAATCAGACGGGGCCGCACACAGCCTTTCTCAATGAAGGCGTAGCGATTCTCGAGGGTCTTGATTTATCGAGGGTTGTGCCCGGCGAATATTTCCTTTTTGCTCCGCCCGTTCCTTATGACGGTCTTGACGGTGCGCCCGTCAGAGCCGTGCTGATTTCAGACTATATTTTCTGGTCAAAATAACGTTACCTTTTGAGGTGCAGAATGAAACGCATATTTGATTTCACGGTGAGCCTTTTGCTCATCATATTATCGAGCCCCGTGTTTCTTATTATTGCTTTGGTGGTGCTTGTGGATTCGGGATATCCCGTGATTTTCAAGCAGTACAGAGTCGGCAAGGGCAACAAGCTTTTTTACATCTATAAATTCCGCACAATGAGAGTCAATACCCGTAATGCTTCAACCGAGGACCTTAAAGAAGCAGAGCAGGTTATCACAAAAAGCGGAAGAATACTGCGTAAAACAAGCCTTGATGAGCTTCCGCAGCTTTTCAATGTGCTTACGGGTAAGATGAGCTTTGTAGGGCCCCGACCCTTGATTCCCGAAGAAAAGGAAATCAGACAAATACGAAAAGAATATAACGTATATTCTGTGCGACCCGGCATAACGGGTCTCGCACAGGTCAACGGCAGAGATATGCTTTCGGCAGAAGAAAAAGCTCTGTTCGACAAGGAATACGTCGAAAAACAGAGCTTTATGTTCGATATGAAGATTTTGTTCAAGACTGTTCTTGTTGTTCTCAAAAGAGAAAACATTCTTGAAGGCGGCGAGAAGGGTAACTCACGCAACCCCTAAATATTCTTCAAGACATTCTCCCGATGCTTTCATTGCCTTTGCGGCTTCAACGCCTACATATCTCCAGTGCCACGGTTCATAGATGATTTTTGTGATATCCTGCTTATCCTCGGGATAGCGCAGGATAAAGCCGTAATCGGCGGCGTTTTCGCAAAGCCACTTGAATTCCTCGGTGTCTTCGAAATTCTGTTCAAGGCTGCAGATATCCATTGCAAGACCTGCGTTATGCTCGCTTGTTCCCGGAGGAAGAATGATTGTGGCGGCTTTTTGAGTTGCCTCAACTTTACAGTAGCCTTGGTCCATATAGTAATCTATTTTATTCTCAAAATTTCTTTTCTGGCGGTCAACGGAGCGATATCCCGAAATCGGAACAAGATGGATTCCGTCTTTGTATGCAGCCTTATACATTTCATTATAATAAGGTGCAACTCGCTCGTCGAGATAGATATCTCCGTAGCCGCTGTCAACAGCGTTTGCAAGTTTCGGTTTGTATCCGTCGGGGAGAATATAGTCTCGGTTAACGAGAATCATTCTCCAATCGGAAACGGTCATATTTGCATAGGCAGGCATAAATCCTGCGTAGGCATAAGCGTATTCGCTGTTTGAAGCGGATTCTGAAGAGGCTTCGGTTGTTTTGTTTTCCGAAGTAAGCTCTGAAGAAGTCTCGCTTGATGCAACGGTGTCTGATGCTGTTTCGGATGAATAGCTGCTCGGGAAGGTGCTGTCAATATCGATTGACGAATCGTTTCTGTTTGATATCAAGAAAACAACCCAGCCGACAAGGATAACGGCGAGGATGCCGAAAAGAATTGAAACGAGAGTTTTTTTCATCGGTTTATCCCCCTGAATAATGTTCAGCAATTATTTTATACCGAAACGATTGAAATGTCAAACGTTCGGCAATAAATTTACAAATCGGCAAAATACTGTCTTACAGTTTATAATACGGTTAAGTTAAAATGTAAAAATGAAAGGAGATGTTTGCTTTGAAAGCAAGCGAAAGCGTAAAGAATTATCCTTCGGAAAGAAGGATGTACGCTAACTACACAGCAAGAAGCATCAAGAAAGTCTGCAAAGAAATCGGTCCCCGATTCGCAGGCTCGGAACAGGAGAAAAAGGCAATTGAATATATGGCCGACGACCTCAGAACTTGTTGCGATGAAGTCGGTATGGATGAATACACCGTCAGCCCCATGGCATTCCTCGGATGGATTCCCCTCAGCGTAGTGCTTATGACAATTTCTTCGGCACTGTTTTTTGCAGTTGCGTTCTTCAATCTTCCCTGGCAGTTGATTTTTGTTTCACTTGCACTTGTTGCAATCTGCCTTTTCTTTATCGTAACAGAGTTTCTTTTCTATAAAGAAACAATTGATCCGTTTGTGAAGAAGAAAACTTCATACAATGCCTACGGTTACAGAAAAGCTTCAGGCGAAACCAAGCGTCGCATCATTTTCTGCGGTCACGCTGACTCCTCAATGGAATGGAGATTCACATATTACGGCGGACCCAAGCTTGTTATTCCCGTTATCGGCGGAAGCCTTATCGGCATTCTCGTAACTCTTGTTTGTGACCTCGTGGTTATTATCAAGAGCATTCTTGACCCTGCATTTATCGAAGCTAAATCAGTTGACGTTATCAGCTACGTTCTTCTTGCGTTCGTTGTTGTTTTCCTTTGTGCATCTTTCTTCTACGATAAGAAGAGAATTGTTGAAGGTGCAAACGACGACCTCACGGGTTGCTTCTCATCAATTGCGATGCTCAAATATCTTGCTGACCACGATATCCGTTTCGAAAACACTGAAGTATGGGCACTTTGCGCAGGTTCAGAAGAAATCGGCCTCAGAGGTTCAAAGCATTTCTGCGAAAAGCACGGCAAGGACCTTGCAGACGTTGAAACCGTTTTCATTGCTCTTGATACAATCCGTGACTTTGATTTTATGGCTATATATAATAAGGATATGACCTTCACCGTCAACAACGACGCTGACGTTTGCAACCTTATTAAAGAGGGCGGCAAGATTGCAGGCTATGATCTTCCCTTCAAACCCGTTTCTCTCGGTGCAACAGATGCTGCTGCGGTTTCAAAGAGCAAGTGCGGAATGAAGGCGGCTGCTTTCGCCGCAATGGATCCTGCTCCTGCACGTTATTACCATACAAGACTTGATACTCACGAAAACCTTGATCTCAAAGCAATTGAAGCAGGTGTGGATATTTGTCTTGAAACTATGTTCCTTTATGATGAAAAGGGTCTGAACGCATAATCGCTTGGCCAATTTTAACAAATAAGAGTATATTTTTTTGATGTTATCAACAAATTTTATTGATTTTCAAAATAATTCTGTTTTATTGTAAAGTTCTATGATATAATCATAGAATAGCAACGGCATAAGCTGTTTGTGAAAGGAGATACATTATAATGAAAAAGAGAATTCTTGCAATAGTAAGCGTTATCCTTACATTGTCAATGCTGTTTGTTTTTGCAGGTTGTGACACAACTTCAACAGAGGATGAAACAACCACAACCCAGAAGGTTAAGACAGTTCTTCCTGCTGATATCACAAGCTCCGTTAACGAAGAGGGTGAAACCATCACAATGGCTGAATATACCCCCGAGCAGCTTGAAGCAAATTCAGACAAGATTTTTGCATATTTCCTTGAACAGAGCAAGGAACTCGCAACAGCAAAGGCTGCTGTAAGCATCGGCCTTTCAAAGGGTATCACAAAGTCAACTGATGAAAACGGTGATGCAATCCCCTTCAGCGAAAACGCTACTCTCAACGCTGCAGCAAAGACTCTTTCAAAATATATGCTCATCACAGGCACAAGCCAGGAAAATCCCCAGGGATACGTTGGCACTGAAAAGGGTCAGGTTGTTGTTCTCAATTCAGGCACAGAATACGGCGAGAAGCCTCTCACAGAAGTTCTTCCTCTCGAGCATCTCGGCACACTTACACGTGAAGAAGTAAAGAGTGCAACATGCAAGGATGAAGGCGCTATCAGAACAATCACAATCACCCTCAAGGATGATTCAGCTCCCGCAACAATCGAAAAGGCTTACAGCATGGGAAACAAGGAAGAAATTCTTGCTGAACTTGCAACAGCAAAGGATTATATGACAGTTGTTTCAGATCCCGTTCTCAGCTATGATAACTGCCAGATGATCGTTACAGTTAACATCGAAACAGATGAAATTACATCTATCGAGTACATCAAGCGTATCAACGTCAGCACATCAGTTGTTGGCGCAGGCACACTTGCAGGTCTTGAAGAGACCGCCGTAAACTTCTGCTACGAGAGCTTCCTTAAGTATACTCTCGACAGAACAGATCCCAACGCACCCGTAGCTGAATAATAAAAAATCCGCCGTATCTTCGGATGCGGCGGTTATGCATTACAGTGTTTTTGGAGTGACAGAAATGAAAAGAATTATATCTTTGTTGATGATTGCTGTAACGCTTTTCTCTTTTGCGGCATGCAGCGGTTCAAATCTCAAAGGCAAGGTTGACCCCAACCTTCCTCAGGGCGACGTTGATTCAAAGCAGCAGAGCGTTATCGATACTTTTGGTGTTTCGATTGACAACACCTGGATTGTCGGATACAAAAGAGAAGACCAGTACCTCGAATATATCGTTGTAAAATATGAAAACGGAAAGAAGGCTGCGGAAGCAACCCACCGTTTCTATGCTAACGATTCATATTATGAGAATGCCGTTGTTGAAATGGGCGTAAACAATCCTGCAGTTATCAAGGATGCAGAAAAGTTTTACATCAAGGTTGCATCAAACGTTGCAAACACAGGCAGTTACAAAACTGACTTTGAAGCAATTGATGCCATCTATAACGTAAAGACTCCAACCGGTGTTCAATAATCAACCGTCAACAGCCGATAAATCGCATCGGCTGTTTTTGATTTTGTTACGTATGGAAAATCAGACGAAATTGTGTTTTTAACTATATTAAATTATATATAAATTAAGTATTATGTTATAAAATGTATTTCAAAGGGGACAAATAACAAAATGACGAAAAAAATAATGTCTGTTATTATGGTTTTGGTTGTTGTTTTTTCTTGCGTTATTCCCGTTGCCAATGCACAGGATAAAGAGAGAACTTTAACCGATATTTCAAACATATCAGACTACAAGGAGTATCTCAGAGAAAACGGATATCCTGCAATCACAACCGAGCAATATATGAAAATTGCAGGAATAATAACGACCATCAATCGAATCCTTACGGGTCAGATTATCAATCCGAAGGAGCATTTCAACGTTACGGTTGATGCTCTTATCACAGAGATAAGCGACTATGCACTTGAGCGAACAGGCTTCGATCTTGAAGAAGTGATGCACAGATTACCTAACATCAGTAAGCCTGCCGACGTTATTACCGACACTTTTAATATTGACACAACTGCTCTGCGAGAAGAGATTTTTGCAATCAGAGATGAACTCAACGCTAACGGAGACGGTTCGACAGCGGCTATTTACCATTTTCTTGGTGTTTATATGAGCGTAATCGAGCTTTGCGAGATTTATACCATTCCCGTTGAAGGCAATCCCGATATGGTTGAAATTGTGCTTCGATTCACTTTCAAAGACGGAGCGCAGGACGTTACACACGTTGGTATTTATATCAACACTGTAACGGGCGAATGCAGTAACAGTGACAACACCGGAATGGGCGGTTTGGGCTTCAATTTCAATATAGCCGAGCTTACAATGTATGCAACCGTTGATTGCTGGATGAGAAACTTCGGCTTCTGCTTATTTTATGACGTTATTGCAGGTTCAATGCCATGGTTTTTCAATTATAACACACGCAGGTTCAAGTTTGATTACGACGGTAAAGAATGGATGATTCAGGCGTGGAAAGGTAATTACGTTATCACCAACGGCGCAGAGGTTGGCATTTATAACAGAGACGCTTCGAAGTTTGGCACTTTCTATAACTGTGTTTCTGATGAGGAAATGCTTGAAATGTCAATGCAGGTTTGTGCAGGAGAAAAGATTCTTGTTGATAAACCCTTGCAGAAGCATTGGTGGATAAACGGTTTCAATCTCAGCGGAAGAATGTATCTCCCGTCGTTACTGACTCTGAAATTCAGCATCGTAATGCCCGATGAAGAGATGAGAGACGCATTCTGCGAATCAATCGATAAGCATTACAGAAAAGACGTCAGTTACACTGTTGACGGTCTGACTGTTAACGTTATATGGTAAAAACAAAAAGAGCTGTTTCGGAATGAAACAGCTCTTTTATTATGTTTTTTGATTTAGCTGATAACGGGGATGAAAGCGTTGTGAACAGCTTCAACAGCCTTGTCTGCATCCTTTGCGTCGATAAGAACGGAAATCTTGATTTCGCTTGTTGCGATCATCTGGATGTTGATGTCAGCCTCGAAGAGAGCCTCAAACATTGTTGATGCAACGCCGGGATGAGTTTCCATACCTGCGCCAACAACTGAAACCTTTGCAACGTTTGTATCGCAAGCGATTTCAAGACCTGCAACGAGATCAAGG
This sequence comes from Clostridia bacterium, assembly GCA_017630695.1. Taxonomy (GTDB): domain Bacteria; phylum Bacillota; class Clostridia; order Oscillospirales; family Acutalibacteraceae; genus CAG-177. The sequence continues at coordinate 12,599 of JAGBUT010000240.1, read as the reverse complement.
TTCTTGAGGATTTCAATTGCTTCTTCACCGTGTGACTTTGCAACTGTGAAGGTGATATCCTTTGTGTCGCCTCTGCCAACGGACTGAAGAATGATATCAACGTTGATATTCTTTGCGGCAAGTTTGCCGAAGATTTTGTAAGCAATACCGGGAACGTTGGGAACGCCGATGATTGAAATTCTTGCAACATCGGTATCCTTTGTTACGCCTCTGACGAGCATTTTTTCCATGGTGGTGACCTCCTTAACGATTGTACCGGGTGCGCGCACAAGGCTTGAAAGCACCTCAAGCGTTACATTGTATTTTTTAGCCATTTCAACCGAACGGTTGTTGAGAACCTGCGCACCGAGGGTTGCAAGTTCGAGCATTTCGTCATAAGTGATTTCGTTGAGCTTCTTTGCGCTCTTGATTTTTCTGGGGTCTGCGGTGTAAACACCTTCAACGTCCGTGAAAATCTGGCAACGGTCTGCGTGCATTGAAGCTGCAATTGCTACTGCGCTTGTGTCAGAGCCGCCTCTGCCAAGGGTTGTGATATCGTCATATTTGTTAAGGCCCTGGAAGCCTGCAACGATAACGATATTCTTTTTGCCGATTTCAAGCTTGATGCGCTCTGCGCTGACCTTCTTGATTCTTGCGCTGCCGTAAACAGAGTTTGTTGAGAAACCTGCCTGCCAACCGAGAAGGGAGCAAACGGGAAAACCGAGCTTTTCGATTGCCATTGCAAGAAGAGCAATTGAAATCTGTTCACCCGATGCAAGGAGCATATCCATCTCTCTCTTTGAAGCGGAGGGATTGATTTCCTTTGCTTTTTCGATAAGATCGTCAGTTGTGTCGCCCTGTGCGGAAACAACAACAACAACGTCGTTGCCGTCCTTATACGTGTCTGTGACGATTCGGGCAACATTCATAACTCTTTCGGCATTTGCAACGGAGCTGCCGCCGAACTTCTGAACAATGAGTGCCATAAGAAACCTCCATTAGGGATGATTAATAGTCTGTGATTCTGATAACGGATTCTGCAGTTGCTGCGGTAACTTCCTGAAGCTTTTCAGCAAGTGCCTTTTCGCTGATTGACTTTGTAACAAATGCGAACTCTCCGTCGGGAGCATCAGCTCTTGTGAGCATTGAAACCTCACCGAAAGCCTTGTTTATCTGAACGAGTGCTGCTGCAGCATCGTCGGATGTCATGCGAATGTAAACGCTTGTTTCGGTTTCGAGATAACTTGCAACGTAACCGTCCTCGCTATCCTGCCAACCGAAGAACTTTTTGCCGCTCATATGTCTTGCACAGTCGATAACGTCAGCAACAACTGCACTTGCTGTGGGCATTGCACCTGCGCCCTTGCCGTAGAATACAACGTCGCCGATAGCATCGCCGCGAACAAGGATAGCATTGAAAACGTCGTCAACACTTGCGAGCTGGCTGTGATTCTGAACAAAAGCAGGGGAAACCATAACGGCAACTCTGTTATCTTCAAGAAGCTTAGCTCTTGCGATAAGCTTAATAACACCGCCCCAGGCTCTTGCATATTCAACGTCAGCCAGAGCAATCTTGCGGATGCCCTCGGTGTAAACCGAATCGGGATAAACGTGTTTGCCGAAGCAGAGAGCTGCGAGAATGCAGATTTTTCTGCAAGCATCGAAGCCGTCAACGTCTGCGGAGGGGTCACGCTCTGCATAACCGTTTTTCTGAGCAAGGAGAAGGGCCTCGTCAAAGGTCATGCCGTCGCTGATCATTTTTGTGAGAATGAAATTGGTTGTACCGTTGAGGATACCTGCAATTTCGTTGATATCGTTTGCGGCAAGGCACTGGCTGATGGGTCGGATGATCGGGATACCGCCGCCAACACTTGCTTCAAACAAGAAATTAACGTTATTTTCTTCTGCAACCTTGAGAAGCTCACAGCCTTTTGCTGCAACAAGCTCTTTGTTTGAGGTTACAACGCTCTTGCCTGCTTTAAGGCTTGCAAGAACAAAATCATATGCGGGGTGGAGACCGCCCATTGTTTCAACAACGATTTTAACATCGTCGTCTTCAACGATTTTAGCGAAATCCGAAATCACGAGATGTTCGTAGGGATCACCGGGGAATGTGCGGCGGTCAAGAATATATTTGAGTTCCATAGCATCCTGCATACTTTTTTTCACAATATGCTCATGGTTCTTTTTAAGAAGGCTTGCTACGCCGGAGCCGACAACTCCGTAACCCATAATGGCAACGTACATCAAACGCACTTCCTTTCTTAAAAATAATAATTGTATATATATTATCACACTTTTCAAGAATAATAAAGAGATAAATTAAAAATTGTTAAGTTTTTATGTATTTTTACTTGTATTAATTGCCTTTTTATTCAAAATGGTGTAAACTGATTTTGAAATCATATATATTAACTGTCCGCAGTTGGTATCGGAGGTGTCATCGGTTGACAATTACAGAAAAAAGAAAAGGAACGATAATCAATTTTGTGTATTATTCGTTACTTGCAGTGCTGTATTACATTTTCGTGAAATACGCATTTGAATTTATCTGGCCGTTTGCCATTGCATTTATTGTTGGAATGCTTCTTCAGAAGCCGATAAGGTTTATGGCAAAAAACAGCAAGGTTCCGAAGAAGGTTATTTCTGTTATAACCGTTCTCTTTATTTTATGTGCGGTGCTCGGAATTGTTGTTTTCGTCGGTTACAGGCTTGTGTTGGAATTTAAAAGCTTCGGAGAGTTTGTGGTGGCAAAGGTCAATAATTTACCGCAGACCCTTGCTTCAATCAGAGACTGGACGCTGGGCGTTATCGCAATTCTGCCTGCCAGACTTGAAAATTCTCTTTCGGAATTCATCAATGGTTTCTTTGCAAACCTTATCGTCAGTGCAGAAGAAAACGGCATCAGCGGTATCGGTGGCGAATTATCTCTCGAGGGATTTGACGTTTCAAGCCTTATGACGCCTCTCGGCGGAATAATTTCCTCGGCAAAGAGAATTCCCTTCATTCTTTCGGGTCTCCTTGTCGGAACGATTGCGTGCTTTTTTGTTACTGCAGATTATGATAACGTTGTCAGTATCGTCAAGAGAAACGTTTCCGAAAAGCAGGAAAAATTCCTCGTTGAAACAAAGCGTCTTTTCGGTGACGTTATCGGTAAGATGATTAAATCCTATGCCACCATCATTTTTATCACTTTCTGCGAGGTGGCAATCGGACTTAACATTCTCTCATTGTTCAACGTCTACAAAGGCGGATATATTGTTGTTATCTCAATTCTTACAGCGCTTCTCGATATCCTGCCTGTTTTCGGTACGGGCACAGTATTTATTCCGTGGGCGGTTTACAGCGCAATTATGGGTGATATCCCGTTTGCTATCGGACTTGTTGTTCTTTACGTGCTGATTACGGTTATCCGTCAGGTCATCGAACCGCATCTTGTTGCAATGAACGTTGGTATTCATCCGACATTCACGCTTGCCAGCATGTATATCGGAGCACAGCTTTTCGGTGTTATGGGTATATTCATTCTGCCGATAACGATTGTTCTTATCAAAACGCTTAACAGCGAGGGGATTATTCACCTTTGGGGAAGAGGAAAATCAGATGGTGTAAGTGCTGTGCAAAATGTACAAGAAACCGAACCCGATGGCACTTCAGAAGGCTGAATCACAGAAAAAAAGGCTTAATTCTTCCAAAAAAGACTAAAAAATTAACAAAAAACCACAAAAATATTATTGAAATTGAAAAACTTTTGTGATATAATCACAGTTAATGTGACACTTTAATTCGCTGAATTAAAACACTGAAATTTTACTGCCAACAGCAGTTTCGCCGAAAAACAAATCCCTTGTTTTGAAGCGTATTTAAGGAGGAAATTCTTTTGAAAGCCTACAGTGCAAAAGACATCAGAAACATCGTTCTTGCCGGTCACGGCGGCAGAGGTAAAACAACTCTTGCCGAAGCTATGCTCTACATCTCAAATGCCACAGACAGACTCGGCAGAGTAGCAGACGGCAACACCGTTATGGACTTCGATGCTGAAGAAAAAAGACGTAAGTGTTCAATTGCATCCGCAGTTGCATCATATGAATGGAAAAACACAAAAATCAATATCATCGACACTCCCGGTCTCTTTGACTTTGCCGGCGGTATGAGCGAAGGTATGCGTGCAGCAGGTGCAGTTCTCATCGTTCTTGCATCAGGCAGCACACTTGACGTCGGTGCTGAAAAGGCATTTAAAGCAGCTACCGAAAGAGGCATTAACAAGATGTTCGCAATCACAAAGTGCGACGCTGAAAATGCACATTTCTATAAGACCTTTGATTCTCTTCAGGAAGAATACGGCAATAAGATTTGCCCCGTTGTTGTTCCTTACGTTGAGGGCGACAAGGTTATCGCATACGTTGACTTCTCAAGAAACGAAGCTTTCTCATACAGCAACGGCAAACGTTCAGATTACGCTATGCCCGAAGGTGATGAGAGAATCGGCAGAATGAGAGAAGCTTTTATTGAAGCTGTTGCAAGTGCAGACGAAGAACTTATGATGAAGTTCTTTGACGGTGAACCCCTTACCGATGAAGAAATCGACAGAGGTCTTAAAGAGGGTATCCTTGCAGGTGATATCTGCCCCGTTTATGCTTGCTCAGGCTATCAGCTCGAAGCTATCGACCTTATCAACAACAGCATCGTTCAGTCAGCTCCCGACGCAGCTTCAGTTGCATCAGAGGGTGACGTTACTTGCGATGAAAACGGCCCCGTTGCAGCTATCTGCTTCAAGACCGTTGCTGACCCCTTCGTTGGTAAGATGTCATATTTCAAGGTTATTTCAGGTAAAATCACATCCGATATTCCCGCATATAACGAGCGTACAGGTGAAAGCGAAAGAATGGGTAAGATCGTATTCCCCAAGGGCGGCAAGCAGGAAGAAGCTTCTGCAATCCTTGCAGGTGATATCGGTATCGTAACCAAGCTTTCAAGCTTCAAGACCGGTGATACACTTTGCTCACCCAAGGCTGAAATCAAGCTCAAGGGTGTCAGCTTCCCCTCACCCTGCCTTCCCATGGCTGTTAAGGCTAAGAAGAAGGGCGAAGAAGATAAGGTTGCTGCAGGTCTCGTAAGACTCGCAGAAGAAGATCTTACAATCAGCTACACAACAAACGTTGAAACCAAGGAACAGATTGTTGCAGGTCTCGGTGAGCAGCATCTTGATGCTGTTGTTACAAAGCTCAAGACAAAGTTCGGTGTTGAAGTTGAACTTGCAGTTCCCAGAGTTGCTTACAGAGAGACCATCAGCAAGAAGGTTGCTGTTCAGGGCAGACATAAGAAACAGTCAGGCGGCAGCGGTCAGTTCGGTGACGTTTGGATTGAATTTGAACATATCGAAGGCGACAGCTTTGAATTTGCAGAAAGAGTTGTTGGCGGTTCCGTTCCCAAGAACTTCTTCCCCGCAGTTGAAAAGGGTCTTCGTGAAGCTATCCTCAAGGGTCCCCTTGCAGGTTATCCCGTTGTTGGTCTGAGAGCTACTCTTTACGACGGTTCATCACATCCCGTTGACTCCAACGAAATGGCATTCAAGATGGCTGCAAAGATTGCTTACAAGAACGGCATGCCTCAGGCTAATCCCAAGCTCCTTGAACCCTACGGCTCACTCAAGGCTTATATGCCCGGTGACAACCTCGGTGATATCATGGGTGATATCACAAAGAGAAGAGGCCGCGTTCTCGGTATGGGTCCCTGCGAAGACGATCCCAAGATGCAGGAGCTTATCGCAGAAGTTCCCATGGCTGAAATGGGCGATTTCGCAACAGTACTTCGTTCCGTAACAGTCGGCAGAGGCTATTTCTCATTCGAATTTGACCACTATGAAGCAGCTCCCGAAATGGTTGCATCAAAGGTTATCGAAGAGGCGAAGGCTCTCGCAGAAGACGAATAATAAACAAAATGACCGCCGAGGCAGAAAATGCTTCGGCGGTTTTGATTTGTATATTTATTTTATGCCGTGCTTTTCGCAACGAAGAAATCTGCTTTGTGTTTCTGTGTTAAGTATAACAGAATTGAAAGAAAAAATAAATAACCGAGCAGATTGTATTTGAAAGCAAACGCTCAACCGCAATTATCTGCGGTACAATCCTCTTGACATCAAACAATGTTTTTGATAAAATAACTCTCGTTCAATAAAATATCAGCCCCCATAGTTAAATGGATATAACGGGCCCCTCCTAAGGGTCTGTTGTAGGTTCGATTCCTACTGGGGGTGCCAACTCCGATGATTTTCATCGGAGTTTTTGTTTTGTCCGGTTGATTTATCGTCGGATATAATATATAATTTATAATAACAATATTCTCCGAAAGGAAGATAAAAATGAAACTTCGTGCTCCCGCGATTCCTCTTATTACAGTGGATCCTTTTTTTTCAATCTGGTTATCGGATGAAACGCTTAATTATTCTGAAACCGAGCATTGGACCGGTAAAAGCAACTCGATAATCGGCACTGTGTGTATCGATGGAGAGGAGCTTCTTTTCCTCGGATATCACAGAGATATAAAGAAGATGAAACAGACTTCGCTCGATATCGATGCGCTTTCAACTTCTGCAACTTTTGAAAGTGAAAAAATCACTCTCAATATTAAGTTTATAACTCCTCTTATTCCCGATGATTACCGTTTGCTTACCCGACCCGTTTCATACCTTGAAATGAGCTATGCTTCAAAGGACGGCGAGGAGCATTCTGTTTCCGTGGGCATCACCGCAAGTGAAAAAATCTGCCTTGATGAGGATGTTGACAGCCCCGTTGTTATTGAAAACATCAGCCATAACGGGTTGACTGTTATGAAGATGGGCAACGAAAATCAGAATCCTCTCAACAGAAGCGGTGACGATGTAAGAATCGATTGGGGATATTTTTATCTTGCAACAGATAATGCCGATGCAAAGGGCGTTGCAACAAGAGTCTGGAGCGATGATTGCGTAAAAATCACCGTGCCGATGCAGGAAAGTATTCCTGCCCTTTATTGCTTTGCTTATGACGATATCGAAAGCATCGAGTATTTTGGCAAACATCTTCGTTCATATTGGAACAAAGACGGTCAGAATATTCTTGACGTAATTGACGAAGCGGTAAAAGAATACGGTGAATTGAAAGAACGTTGCGCAGAATTTTCGGCAAAGATTTATGCGGATGCTTTTGCGGCAGGCGGTGAAAAATATGCCGAGCTTCTTTCTCTGGCATACCGTCAGGCAGTTGCGGCACACAAGCTTGTGCTTGATGAAAACGGAGAAATCCTCTTCATTTCAAAGGAATGTTTCTCAAACGGCTGTGCGGCAACGGTTGACGTTTCTTACCCTTCAACACCGTTGTTCCTTCTTTACAACCCCGAGCTTGTCAAGGGTATGATGCGTCCCGTTTATAAATATGCCGAGAGTGATGCGTGGAAGTTTGATTTTGCACCGCACGACGTCGGTCAGTATCCTCTGCTCAACGGTCAGGTTTACGGCGACAATCAGGAGAAATGGCAGATGCCCGTTGAAGAATGCGGCAATATGCTCGTTATGGAGGCGAACGTTGCAATAGCGACGGGAAATGCGGATTTTGCCGCGGAGCATCTTGATTTGCTCGAAAAATGGTGTAAATACCTTATCAAATACGGCGCCGATCCCGGTCATCAGCTTTGCACGGACGATTTTGCAGGTCATCTTGCTCATAACTGCAACCTTTCGCTCAAGGCAATAATGGGTCTGCAGGGTATGTCGATAATTGCAGATATGCTTGGAGACGGCAAAAAATCGGCATTCTACCGTGCAGAAGCAGAGAAAATGGCGGCAAACTGGATGAACACAGCCGTCAACGAGGACGGCACAACAAGACTTGCCTTTGACCGCCCCGACTCATACTCGATGAAATACAATATGGTTTGGGACAGAGCTTGGAAAAGCGGACTCTTTACGCAGGAATTTATGGATGCCGAAATCGCAGACAATATGAAGCATTTCAACGAGTACGGAATGCCTCTTGACAGCAGAGCCGACTACACAAAATCCGACTGGCTTGTCTGGACGGCATCGATGGCATCATCCGACGAGGTTTTTGCAGAATATATTGCACCTTTGTGGAAGGCTTATAACGAAAGTCCGTCGAGAGTGCAGATGAGCGACTGGTACGATACCGTTAGCGGTAAGTGGGTAGGCTTCCGAAACAGAACCGTTCAGGGCGGTTTGTTTATGAGAGTGCTGATGAATAAAATGATAGCTGAATAAAAAATAAAGGCTTGTACGGATTTCCGTACAAGCCTTTTTGTTATTTCTTGAGTCTGATAACGTTCCAGCTCAAAGGCTTGAGCTCAACGGTGAGCTGTGTGCCGTCGATTGCAGGAACGGGGTTATTATGAGGCTTGACCTTGACGTTGTCAAAGAAGTTTTCGTCCTTCTTGTCATAGCCGTCCATTGAGATGAATTCGCAGGGCTTATAGCCGTTGAAATCCATAAGGTTAACGTCGAGAACCATACTCTCATCAACGCTCTTGTTAACGCAGAAAATAGCCATTTCATCGTTTTCTTCGTCATAGGTTGCGATGGTTTCGAGATAGGGTACGTCGGTGAAATCCTTGCAGTCATATTTCGGGCAGTCAACAAGGGGAAGAAGCGCACAGCCTCTGCCGTAGTTTGACATATGCATAAAGGGGAAGAAGGTTGTCTGCTCAAAAACTCCTCCGCCCGTCTGTGTGAAGATGGGTGCAATAACGTTGACGAGCTGTGCGATGCAGGCAATCTTTACTCTGTCGCAATGGCGAAGGAAAGTGATAAGAAGTGAGCCTACAAGCAGAGCATCCTCGAAGTTATAGATATCTTCAAGAAGAGCAGGTGCTTCGCTCCACTTATCATATTTTGCATTGTTGGAGTGATACCATACGTTCCATTCGTCGAATGAAAGGTTGATTGTTTTCTTTGAGCGTTTTCTTGCCTTTACGTAGTCGCAGGTGCAGATGATTGAATAGATAAAATCATCGACCTCAAGTGAACGTGCAAGGAAATTTTGGATATTATCATCGTGGTTGCCGTAATACTGATGCAGTGAAACGTAATCGATATTATCGTAAGCAATCTCAAGGCTCTCTGCTTCCCATTTACCGAAAGTGCTCATATTTCTGCTTGATGAGCCGCAGAGTACGGTTTCGATGTCGGGGCTTGTCCACTTCATAAGCTTTGATGCTTCAAGTGCTGCTCTGCCGTATTCAACGGCTGTTTTGCCGCCCATCTGCCAAGGACCGTCCATTTCGTTGCCGAGGCACCAGAGCTTGATATTGTGGGGATTTTCAACACCGTGTGAGCGTCTTAAATCCGACCAATAAGTGCCTGAAGGATGGTTGCAGTATTCAACGAGGTTTCTTGCTTCGTCAGCACCTCTTGTGCCGAGGTTGACAGCCATCATACATTCTGCGTTTGCTTCTTTACACCATTTCATAAATTCATTGGTGCCGAAGGTGTTGGGCTCGGTTGTAAACCATGCGAGGTCAAGTCTGCGAGGTCTTTGCTCAACGGGGCCTACGCCATCCTCCCAGTTATAACCTGAAACAAAGTTGCCGCCGGGGTAACGCACGATGGGCACGTTAAGTTTTTTTACAAGGTCGATAACGTCTCTGCGGAAGCCGTTTTCATCTGCTGTGGGATGACCCGGCTCGAAGATACCACCGTAAACGGCTCTACCGAGATGTTCAACAAACGAGCCGTAAATTCTTTTATCAATATCGCCGATGCGGAATTCTTTTGCGAGAGTAATTTTTGCTTTCATTTGATGCACCTGCTTTACAATTATATTATTTCAATATTATCATATATGTTTTTCTTTGTAAATAAAAATAAAGAAAAACGGGTGTCAAAAAACACCCGTTGATTTTATGCATATTTTTCAATAAGATAATCGATTGCACGGAGATATCCGTCGAATCCGAGACCGATGAAGGATTTTTCACAAGCCATTCCCGCATAGGAAAACTGCCTGAAATCTTCTCGCTTTGAAACGTCGGAGATATGCACCTCAACTGCAGGCAGACCGACGGCTTTGAGTGCATCGAGAATGGCAATGCTTGTGTGAGTGTAAGCGGCAGGATTGATGACGATGCCATCGAAATTACCGTATGCCGCCTGAATCTCGTCAACGATTGCGCCCTCGTGGTTGGATTGAAAAATCTTGATTTCAACCTTTTTTTCTTCGGCGTGAGCTTCAATCATACTGCAAAGCGTTGCATAGTTTTGTGAACCGTAAATTGCAGGTTCACGCATGCCGAGCATATTGAGGTTAGGGCCGTTTATAACAAGGATTTTCAAAGCTTTATCCTCCTTAAGGTTTCTTCGGGGTCGGGGTCGACCTCAACGATGACATCCGCTGTTTCAATATAAAGCGGCAGACGGATTGAATGCATTTTTTTCAGCGTTTCAACGTCTTTTGAGAGAGGTCTGCCGTCGGTTGCAAGGCTGTCAATCGGAGCGTTGAGGAAGATGACGGTTGAATTCTCTTTGAGAGCAATTCGGTTTTCTTCACGAAGGATTGCACCGCCTCCCGTTGCGATGATTCTGCCTTGCTCTTTTGCAACGGTTTTGACTGCCTCTGTTTCACGGTTTCTTAATTCGGCTTCACCGTATTTTTCAAAAATCTGCGGAATACTTTCGTTGCTTTTATCAACAATGAGTGAATCGGTGTCAACACATTCTCTGCCGAGTTTTTCGGAAAGCAGACGGGCAATCGTTGATTTGCCGCAACCGGGCATTCCGATGAGCACAACGTTTTTTTGATTTGCAAGGATGATGTCGTGGATACGGTCAATTTCCGAAAGGGAAAATTCCTTGCCCGTGAAAATCTCTGCGGCACGAAGTGCTTGTGCCACAAGCATCGGCAGACCGTTTATGCAATCGATACCGAGCTTTTGTGCGTCAAGCAAGAAAACTGTGCGCGCAGGGTTATATATCATATCGATTGCTTTCCTGCAATTGCTGAATTGAGAAAGGTCAATCAGCCTTTCACCGTTATTCGGATACATTCCGACGGGGGTTGTGTTAACGATAACGTCGGCATCGTAGTGCAGAGAAAGATTGTTATAGTTGTTTTCACCGCCTCGTGAAACAACTATAATTTCTTTTGCTCCTTCGTCTGCGGCAACAAGCTGTGCCGTCAGACTTGCACCGCCCGAGCCGAGAATAAGCACCTTTTTGCCCTTGAAATCGCAACCGATTTTCTTTGCCATATAAAGGAAACCGAAATAATCGGTGTTATCACCGTAAAGAGTGCCGTCGGGTTTGCGGATAACCGTATTGACGGAGCCTACCTTTTTGGCGGTTTCGGAAAGCTCGGGGCATCTGTTGAAAGCCTCAACTTTATAGGGAATCGTTACGTTGAAACCCTTGAGCGTCGTATCGGCAAAAAACTCGTCAAGTTTTTCGGGCTCGGTGGGGTAGAGTTTATATTCATAATCGCACAGAAGCGAATGAATCTGCGGAGAGAGGGAATGGGTAAGTTTTCTGCCCAATAATCCAAACATCAAATCACCTTTAGTCTTCAGTGTAGCTTCCGAGGTAGCTGAATTGCTCACATTCATCTTCGAGCTCGCAGAGAAGAGCCTTCAGATTTTCTGAATATACGGAAGCTTCAATATCAAAATAGAACATAAATTCAAAGTTACTGCCGGGAATAGGTCTGCTTTCGAGCTTTGTCATATTAAGACCAAGTGCGGCAAATTTTGAAATGATGTTATAAAGCGATCCGGGCTTGTGGGGAACGGTGAGCATAACGCTGGTTTTCTTTGCTCCCGGATAGATTTCGGGATTCTTTGAAATGCAGATGAAACGGGTATAGTTGTTATCCGTGTTCTGAACACCGCTTTCCAGGACCTTAAGCGAATAAAGTTCAGCGCAGTCTCTTGAACCGATAGCGGCGCAATCTGTTCTTCCGCTTTCAGCAACTGCTTTGGCGGCGGCTGCAGTATTTGCGCAAACGGTTGCTTTTGCACCGATTGATTTTATGAATTCGGAGCACTGATTGAGTGCCTGCTCGTGAGAGAAAACCTCTTTGATGCCTTCAAGCGTTGCACCCTTGGGGGCAAGAAGTGCGTGGCCGATGCACAGCTTTGTGCTGTGAACGATATAGAACTTGTATTTTTTCATCAGGTCATAGACCGTGTTGACCGAACCTGCGGTGCTGTTTTCAAGCGGAAGAATTCCGTAACGGCAAAGACCGCTGTCAACAGCTTTGAAAACGTCCTCGAAACCTGCGAAATACATAATTGAGGGGTAGGCAAAAAGCTTGTCGCAGGCATATTGTGAATATGCACCCTCAACACCCTGACACGCTACGACTGCACGTTCGGGGCTCTGCTTCGGTGTTATTTCGGTAACATGCTCAAACATTTCGGAAAGCTCTGAAGAAGGGGTGATGAGTTTCTTCTGATACGTGCGGCTCAGGTCGAAAATGGTCTGATAAAGCGTTTTGGTATAAACCTGAATTTCGGGTGCGGTTGCGTCAGTTACCTTGTTGAGCACCTGACGTTCACGCTCTCTGTTGAAAACGGGTAAACCGTTTTCTTTTTTATATTCGGCAATTGCCGCCGCAGTTTTCATTCTTTCTTCAAAAAGT
>JAGBUT010000239.1 GCA_017630695.1 Clostridia bacterium | reverse complement strand
TTCGAAATCCTCGCCCGTAAGACCTGCGATAAGGTCAATATGAATATGCATATTGCCGAAACCTATTAGTCTGCGGATATTTTCAATTAACTTATGCGTATCTGTTTTTCGGTTGATTTTTTTAAGCGTCTCCTCATTGAATGTTTGCATACCGATTTCAAGCTGAACGCTTCCTGTCGGCATAGATTCAAGAATATTAAACGTGCTTTCCTTGAGAATATCGCCTGCAATTTCAAAATGAAAACAAACGTTTTGAGGAATCACAGTGCCGTAATTTTCTTTAATAAAAAGCAAGATTTCGTTCGCTCTTTCCGCTTTTGCGTTAAAAGTTCGATCAATAAACTTAACAGTCTGTGTTCCGCTTTGCGACAGTCTTATTATATCCTCTTTGACTCTGTCTATTACAAAGAAACGAAGCGGTGAGCATCTGCCTGAAAGACAGAATGCACAGCGATACGGACATCCCCTGCTCGATTCAATATAAGATATTCTGCCGTTAAGATTAGCAAAAAAATCATCGCAGAATGGCGACGGAGGAGTTTCATTATATTCTTTTTCGCAGGTGGTAACTATTTCATCACCGTTTCTGAACGAAACACCCGAAACAAGGCTGATATCTCCGTTGAGATTATCGAGGAATTCAGGGAAAACCCATTCTCCTTCGCCTGAAAGCACGTAATCGATGAACGCATATTTTCCAAGAATATCTTTCGGTCTGAATGACGATTCGGGACCTCCGAGAACAATTATGCAATCATATTCATCTTTTATATATTTACATATTTCAAGCGTTTTAGTTATATTCCAGACGTAACACGAAAAAGCAACAACGTTCGGCTTTTCGCTGATGATTTTCTTCGCAAAGGCAATTAAATCGCCGTTAATAGTGCTTTCCATTACAACAGCGTCATATTCATTCACTGCAATTTCACGAACACCTGCAAGAAGGCACCAGGGTGAAAGCGATGCATGAACATATTTGGAATTAAGACACGATATGATAACCTTCATATTTACTCCTTTGCAAATCATTGGAATAATGATAGCATATCGCTCCGACGTTTTCAATAACTATCCGAAAAAGTCATTTATCCTCCCGATTCAAGATTGCAATATGATATCACTTTGAATTCTTAATGTATTTAATTTGAATGATATTATTTTATTAACACAAACAGGAGGCGGTTATATGCCAGGAAACTATTTTTCACCGTTTTCACTCAGAATCTCTGAGGAACTGCTTGAGAAAATCAAGTTCATTGCAGCATCAAACAAACGCTCTGCAAATAAAGAAATTGAGTTCATTCTCGAAACGCAGTAAAAGATTATGAGAAACTAAATGGTGAGATTTCACTCAACGATTGAAATCCCCGAAACCATTAAAAAGGAGATGTATCAATGAGCAACACAACATTATTAAACAAAGGAAAAGAAAGAATCTTAAGCATCGACAGATTCAGAGGAACTGTTATCTTTTGTATGATAATATTCCAGTTCATAGCAAACTTCCATAATCTTGGCATCGTTTCACATATCAGCTCACACGCTCCCCACGCAGATGCAATTTATCTTCTGCCCAACTATGCAATTGCTGACGTTGTTGCACCGATGTTCATCTTTGCAATTGCACTCAGCTACATCCCCTCTCTCAGACGCAGAGAAGAAAAAGAATCCACCAAATCAGCTGTTATCCATTTCATCAAGAGATACCTCACACTCATCGGTATCGGTATTGCAATGAACGGTGTTAACAACATTCTTGACGGTGATACAAAGCCCCTCAACTACGCAATCATCGCACTTACCGCACTTATACTTGTTGTCGGTATTGTTACTCTTAGTTTAAGAGGTAAGGCAAAAAAGGTTTGCGGCAAGATTCTCGACGCTCTCGTTCTCATCGCAGGTGTTGCAGGTGTTGTTATCGCATTTGTCAACTTCGTTATGCTCGTTACAGGCAAAACAAGCGACTCCTTCGGTTACTGGCTTGTTCTTCATCATATCGGCTTTGCAGGCCTTGTTGCTCTCCCCTTTGCTCTTATCAAGGGCAAGAAGGGCACAATCGCCCGCTTCGTTGCAGGTTTCGCTATGCTCGGTCTGTTTGCAATCTTCCACGAAGGCAATCTTGCAAACGATGCATTCGCCAGCAACCTTGAACTTGTTGACTGCGTAGCAGACGGCGGTTTTGCAGGCGGTTTCGCTTGGGGCGCAATGCTCATTCTCTTCACAGCATTTGCTGACCTTTATTATGAATGCAAGAAAAAGTTTGTTGCTGCATCGGCAATTTATCTTGTTCCCGTTACAGCAATGCTTATTGCGATCTTCAAAACATTGCCTGAATCAGACTCATTTGCAGGTGCGTTAAGCACTTTCCTGCCCATCAACAAAGGCAGCGTAAGCCCCTCATACGTGCTTATTTCAATCGCATTTGCACTCATCGCATTTAATGTTTACGATTTATTCAATTGCTACAAGGGTAAATTCGATCCCCTTTCATGGTGGGGCAAGAACCCCATTCTCCTTTATATCATCGAGTTTGCAGTTATCGGCGGCCTCACAGCGGCTCTCGGCGGCTTCTTTGAAACTGCAAGTGCAGTCGTTTCGGTAATCATTGTTGTTGCAACCGCAGCTCTGCTCACTCTTCTCGCATATATCCTTGACAAGAAGAATATCATTCTCAAACTCTGATATATTTTTAAATTAAATTTTAAATAACCAAAGCCTGATTCTGTTGCAACAAACGGTTTCAGGCTTTTTTAATTTTATTTAAGATTAAGCTTGTTAATTTTTCCCTTTTGTTTTACAATATTAATAGTACACAAATCAACAAAAATCCGCTTGAATCAATCGGCAGAATAAACCGATGAAAAGAGGTCTGAATGAAAAAATTACAGATAATTATATCCCTGCTTTTAACGGTGGTAATCATTGTATTCTCATATTTTTCGCCGTTGTTTATAATAAGATACACTGATACACCGTACACAAACGATTATGAAATTCCTGAAAGCATCACGGAATACCAGATACTCTCCGCAGAAAGAAAGGATGATTGGATGGCCAAATGGATATGGGATAAAGAAAACCTTACCCAAAACAACGTCTGGATGTGTCTGACAAAAAGCGTAACACTCAAAAAAGTGCCTGATGAACTCAATGCAGATATTTCGGCAGATTCAAAATATTGGCTTTATATAAACGGTGAAACCGTTGTTTTTGAGGGCTGCGTTAAACGAGGCCGTGACAAAACAAGCGGTTATTATGACAGCGTTGATATTGCACCGTATCTCAAAGAGGGCAAAAATTCAATCTGTGCATTAGTTTGGTTCTGGGGCGATCAGAAAAACTATTCATATAACAGCAGCGGTCAGGGCGGTTTTATTTTTGAAGCCGTAAACAGTGACCTTTCAATCATCTCTGACAGCAGCTGGAAAGTCAAGAAGAATTCAGCCTACATAAATTCTCACCTTTATCAGCCCAACTACAGACTCCCCGAATACAGCATTTATTTTGACGCAAGAAAAGATATGGGTGATTGGTTGAGCGTTGGATATGACGTTTCAGATTGGGAAAACGCAACCGAATACGCCATCGGTGGTGAAGGTTGTTACGGCAAACTTTATCCGAGAGGAATTCCGCTTCTCAAGGATTATGGTCTCAAAGATTATGAAAATTCAAAAGATTATGAAAACTACAACGTAAGGAACTTCTTCGGCAAAAAAATCACCGTTGACGTTCCTTATAACGCACAGCTTACTCCCTATCTCAAAGTTATTGCACCTGCAGGTAAAGTTATTCGCATAACAACCGAAAACACGCCCATAGGTGCTGTTTCAACCACCTACGTTACCAAAGAGGGAGAGCAGGAATTCGAATCACTCGGATGGTTTAACGGTGAACATATCACCTACGACATTCCCAGAGGAGTTACCGTTATTTCTCTTCAATACCGCGAAACGGGTTATAACAGCGAATTCTGCGGCAAATTCACCTGCGATGATGAATTTCTCAATTCGCTTTGGCAGAAATCCTTACGCACCCTTTACGTTACAATGCGTGATAACTTCATGGATTGCCCTGACAGAGAAAGAGCACAGTGGTGGGGCGATATCACAAGCGAAATGATTATGACGATGTATTCTATGGACAGCAACTCATATCTGCTCTATCAGAAAGGTGTTGATGCCATGCTTGCACACACCGACGAATCAAAAGTTCTTCAGACCGTTGTACCCATCAGCGATGATTATTTTGAGCTTCCCGTTCAGCAGCTTGCAGGAATCGGTGGCTTCCTTACCTATTATAATCACACGGGTGACAGAAGCCTTATTGAAAAAGTTTACACCCCTGCTATGGATTATCTCAAGCTTTGGGATATGGGCGAAAACAACCTTCTTATTCATCGTTCAGGCTCGTGGGATTGGCCTGACTGGGGCGACAAGGCTGATATGACAGCAATCGAGAACGCTTGGTATTACTATGCTCTCTCCGCAGTAGAAGAGATTGCAAATATCCTCGGCATAAGCGAAGATAAATCATTTATCTCTGAAAGAAAAGAAGCTATCGCAAAGGGATATAAATCTCTCTGGACAGAAAACGGCTACAAGAGTCAGGACGTCAAGGCTCCCGATGACAGAGCAAATGCCGTTGCCGTTCTGGCAGGTCTTGCAGATAAAGAGCAGTACGGTGTTATTACAAACGTTCTCAAAACAATCAAAAATTCCAGCCCCTATATGGAATATTACGTTCTTGAAGCTCTTTGCAAAATGGGTAAATACGAAGCTGCAAACGAAAGACTCAAAGAAAGATATGCCGATATGGTCAACGCAGAGTGCTCTACTCTCTGGGAACACTGGGATATATCTTGGGGAACAAAAAATCACGCTTGGAGTGGCGGTCCGCTTGTTATAATGAGCAAACATTTTGCGGGCATCACACCTCTTGGTGCAGGCTATGAAAAGATTAAAATCGATCCTCAATATTCAATAGCAGACCGAATCAACTGCACTGTACCAACTGTGAAAGGTCTTGTTACTCTTGATTATGAGAAAACCGATTCAGGCTACGCTGTCAGCCTCACTCTCGAGCAGAATTCACAGGCTGTTTTGTACATCCCCGAAAACGCAGTTGTAACAGTCAATTCACAGCTTTATTATCAAAACGGAGAATATATCAGCGAAAGCATCGGTAACGTTGAGATTCTAGAAAAAACAATCACAAACTGATAATTTTATATTGAATTAAGCAAAATAAAAAACATACAAGTTGTCTTTCAACCTGTATGTTTTTTTGTTTTTATCTTTCGATTGTTATTCTTGTTTCGCCGTTGGATATTATTGTCAGAGTCATCGTTTTGGTTTCGGAATCCCACTCTGCCCTGCCCATTGCTCCGTTTGAAGCTGTTGCATTAACGCTCGGTGCAGAGTCAAATCCCGTAAGAGTGATAACAGACGTTCTGAAATCGTTGGGATTATCCATTTTACCGCCTGCGGCATACTCTCTCATAAATTGGTCTTCACTTTCAAGTCCGCTGCATACGGCATCGGTATCAAGACGAAGATTACATAAATCAATTTCAATTTTATCTTCGTTTTCTTTTATGACTGAATAAGTATGAGTTGCAAACTCCGTCGATATTTCAATAGTACTT
>JAGBUT010000238.1 GCA_017630695.1 Clostridia bacterium | reverse complement strand
GACTGCGATGCAGTTACCTGCGGAGTCACGCATTGTTTCAAACTCGATTTCTTTCCAACCGAAGATATATTTCTCAACAAGAACCTGAGTGATGGGGGAGAGGTCAAGACCTGTTTTTGCAATAACACGAAGTTCTTCTTCGTTTTCAGCAACACCGCCGCCACCGCCACCGAGTGTGAATGCGGGACGAATGATGATGGGGTAACCGATTTTAGCAGCGATTTCAACTGCTGTTTCTACGTCGTTAGCGATTTCGGAGGGGATAACGGGCTGATTGATGGCTGTCATTGTATCGCGGAACATTTTTCTGTCCTCAGCCTTGTCAATAGCTTCAGCGTTTGTGCCGAGAAGCTTAACACCCATCTTATCAAGATAACCGTCCTTGCTGAGCTGCATAGCGATGGTCAGACCTGTCTGACCGCCGAGACCTGCAAGCAAGCTGTCGGGACGTTCTTTTTCGATAATTCTTTTAACAGTTTCAGCGGTGAGGGGCTCAAGATAGATTTCGTCTGCAAGAGCCTTGTCGGTCATAATTGTTGCAGGGTTTGAGTTAACAAGAACAACGTCAAGACCTGCATCTTTAAGAACACGGCAAGCCTGTGTGCCTGCATAGTCGAACTCGGCAGCCTGACCGATAACGATGGGACCCGAGCCGATAACCATTACTTTTTTGATATCTTTGCTGATTGGCATTGCATTTCCTCCTTCAATTTATCAGTCTTTAAGGAGCTTTACGAGAACAGCCTTCTGTGCGTGAAGTCTGTTTTCAGCTTCTTCAAAAATTTCCTTTGCGTGTGCTTCGAATACCTTTGCTGTGATTTCTTCCTCACGGTGTGCAGGCAGGCAATGGAGAACCATTGCGTCAGGCTTTGCAACAGCCATAAGTTCGTCATTAATCTGATAGCCTGCAAAAATCTTTTTGCGTTCTTCAGCTTCAGCTTCCTGACCCATTGATGCCCAAACGTCTGTGTAAAGAACGTCTGCATCTTTTGCTGCTTCGAAAATGTCGCTTGTGCAGGTGAAATCACCGTTTTCTGCAGCCCACTTCATAATCTCTGCATCAGGCTGGTAGTCATCGGGGCAACCGATGCTTACGCTCATACCCATCTTGATACCACCAACGATGAGTGAGTTTGCCATGTTGTTACCGTCACCGATGTAGCAGAGTTTGTTACCCTTGATTGAGCCTTTGAACTCACGGATTGTCATAAGGTCGGCAAGAACCTGGCAGGGGTGACAGTAGTCTGTGAGACCGTTGATAATCGGAATCGAACCGAATTCAGCAAGTGTCTCAACGTCGCTCTGAGCAAATGTTCTGATCATAATGCCGTCAAGATAACCTGAAAGAACTCTTGCAGTGTCGTTAACGGGCTCGCCTCTGCCGAGCTGGATATCGTGAGAACTGAGGAAGAGAGCCTGACCGCCAAGGTCATACATACCAACCTCAAAAGAAACTCTTGTTCTTGTGGATGATTTTGCGAAAATCATACCGAGAGTTTTGCCTTTGAGAAGGTGATGCTCAATTCCGTTCTTTTTTTCGTATTTGAGCTGGTCAGCGAGATTGAGAATCTCGTTGATTTCTTCGGTGCTCAAGTCCATGAGCTTAAGTAAATGCTTGTTTTCCATAAGTTCCTCCGATTATGCAATGTCTATGAATAATTATAAACAAAATCGTTGTTCAAGTCAATGTTACAGTGCATATATATGCGTATAATTCGAATTGCCGATTCGTCAAAATGAATAATGACCGCATTAACCTGATTATATTCGATATATTATAGCATATTATTTTCAATAAATAAACCCCTAAACGGGAAGATTTTGAAATTTTTTTGCAGTTTTTTGCAATGAAAAAGCGGAACCGAAAACGGCTCCGCTTCAATAGTTATTTAATGGGGCAATGGTTGGTTGCAACAATATCAATACCTGTGCCGAGAATATCGGAAACAAGAACGTCACCAAGCTTAACGGGAGCTTTGGCGCAAACGCTGTTGATAACTTCCATGCAATCAAAAACTTTATCCTTGGGAAGTGCACCTGATGACTTGCAGGGAACAACGTTGAAAACACCGCCCTCTACCTTAACGGTTGTGGCAAGGCTTCTTACGGGATTTGTGATTTCTGTTCTGGCATATGCATCGCCTCTTTTGCAGGTGTTGCCTGTAACGGAAACAATTGTGCCGTTGTCATCGAGTTCAACGGTAACACCGCAGCCCATAGGACAAGCTACGCAAATAATGTTTTTCTGCATTTCAATCACTCCTCTACCGAAATTTCAATTATGCCGCCCTCGGCAAAACCTTTAAGCATATCGTTTTTGATGATAACGCTTTCCATTTCGCCGGGTGCAAGACGGGGCCTCTTTTTGCTGATGATTTCTTCGCCGTTATATTTAACAACTGTTTTTGCGTTTTTATAAACCTGACCGACTCTGAAATAGAGCTTGACGTCACCATCGTTTTTGATGTTAACCTTCTGGGGAACGATGTAACGTACACCGTTGACGCCCTTTGTAGTAATATATTCGGGTTCATTATTACCGCCGAGAACGTATCTGGCAGCGCCTTCACCTGCGGTCTGACTTTCGAGAGTAACGTAGTCAACGAGGTCGTGAACGTGAAGAACGTTACCGCAAGCGAAAACACCATTGTGAGAGGTTTCTCTGTTTTCGTCAACAACGGCGCCGCTTGTTACGGGGTCAAGCTCGATGCCGACTGCTCTTGTAAGTTCGTTTTCAGGGATAAGACCTACGGAAAGAAGAAGAGTATCGCATTCGATATATTCTTCTGTGCCGGGGATAGGTCTGCGGTTTTCATCAACGTTTGCTATTGTTACACCCTCAACTCTGTCTTTGCCGTGGATACCGATAACGGTGCAGCTCAGACGAAGAGGAATGTTGAAATCGTCAAGGCACTGAACAATGTTTCTTGTAAGACCGCTTGAATAGGGCATAAGTTCGCAAACAACCTTAACTTCTGCGCCTTCAAGAGTCATACGGCGAGCCATGATGAGACCGATGTCACCTGAACCGAGGATAACAACCTTCTTGCCGGGCATATATCCGTCGATGTTAACGTATTTCTGTGCTGTACCTGCGCTCATAACACCTGAAGCTCTTGAGCCTGCGATGTTGAGAGCGCCTCTGGGTCTTTCGCGGCAACCCATTGCGAGGATGACGGCTTTTGACTGAATTTCAAGCAGACCGTCAGTCTTGTTTACGGCATAAACCACGTTGTTTTCTGTGATTTCAAGCGCCATTGTGTCTGTTTTATATTCGATTTTTTGTTCGTCAACGAGAGAAATGAATCTGTCGGCATATTCGGGACCCGAAAGCTCTTCACCAAAGTAGTGGAGACCGAAGCCGGTGTGAATGCACTGCTCAAGAATACCGCCGAGAGTTTCGGCTCTTTCGAGAATAAGGATGCTGTCAACGCCGCATTCCTTTGCCTTAAGAGCAGCCGCCATACCTGCGGGACCGCCACCGATAACAACTATATCATAATTAAGCATAATCTCCGCCTCACTTTGTTCTGTCATAAAGAATTTTTGAATTTCCGCCGCATTTGGTGATTTCGTTGATTTCAACTCCGAGTTCTCTTGCGAGAAGCTCAACAACCTTCGAGCCGCAGAAGCCACCCTGACAGCGACCCATACCTGCTCTTGTTCTGCGCTTTACACCGTCAACGTCTCTTGCGCCTGCAGGAGCGTGGATTGCATCGAGAATTTCACCCTCTGTGATTGTTTCACAGCGGCAGATGATTCTGCCGTAAGCAGGATTCTTTGCGATGATCGCTTTGCGTTCCTCGTTGCTCATATGTCTGAAGCGAACGGGTTCTTCTCTCTCTGATTTGAAATCAGCTTTTTCTGCCGCACCGAGCTCCTTGATAAGCATATCCTTAACGTACAGACCGATTGCGGGTGCTGATGAAAGACCGGGAGATTCAATGCCTGCAACGTTGATAAACTGTGCGTTCTTTTCGCTGGGCTCGATGATGAAATCGTCTCTTGTGCAATGAGCTCTCAAACCTGCGAAAGAGGTGATAACCTCTCTTGTTGTAAGGCAGGGGACTGATCTCTTTGCTGCGGTAAGAACATCAGCAAGAGTACCTGCGGTTGTTGTTACGTCGGTTTTATCTTCGATATCAAGTGCGCTCGGACCGATGAGGAGGTTGCCGTCAACGGTAGGCGTGACAAGAATACCTTTACCCATCTTTGAGGGGCACTGGAAAATTGTATGATTTGCAAGGTGACCGATTGATTTGTCACAGAGCATATATTCGCCCTTTCTGGGCATTGTGCAGATTGAATCGTCACCGATGAGTGCTGCGATTTCGTCACAGAAAACACCTGCGGCATTGACAACGTATTTTGCGTTGATTTCGGATTCACCGTTTGAAAGGGTGAAGATACCGTCGGCAAAATCAATCTTATTTACTTCGAAATTACGGATAAATTCGGTACCGTTGACAACTGCGTTTTCAACTGCAGCGATTGTCAGCTCGTAGGGGCAAACTATACCGGCTGAAGGTGCCCAGAGAGCACCTTTTGCTTCTTCACTGATAAAAGGCTCTTCTTCGCGAAGCTTTTCAACGTCGTAGATTTCAAGACCGGGAACACCGTTTCCTTTGCCTCTTTCAAGAAGCTCGTGAAGGGTTACCATCTCTTCGTCAGAGAAGGCAACAACAAGTGAGCCAACGGGTTTGAAAGGTACACTGAGATCTTTGCAAAGAGCAGGCATAAGAGCTGTGCCTTCGACGTTCATTTTTGCTTTCATTGAACCGGGCTTTGCGTCGAAGCCGGCGTGAACGATTGCGCTGTTGGCTTTTGAAGTAGCCATAGCCATATCGTTGCATTTTTCAACAAGAGCAACGCTAACGTCGTAACGGCTGAGCTCACGCGCGATGAGTGAACCGATTACGCCTGCGCCGATAACGGCAACATCATAATTCATGAATAAAACCTCCGTAACAATTAGTTTTCCGACTGATTAGTATATCACAATATTTTATTTAAAACAATACTTTATCCGTAATTTCTGTTGAAGTTTACAAATTTTATGGTTTTGTAAAGATTGATTATTCTTTAAAAGATTTTTGCTTGTCGAGAATAACCGAAAATGAAAAAATCAGAGGTCATAACGGCTTGACAATTCAGTTTTACTGTGATAAAATTTCAATATAAATTCAAGAGATTTTTTACAACTGACGGTAAAAAGCAGAGCACTGCAAAGGAGTAAAAAATCTGTTTTATGTCGACCGTCTGGGCAGTTCTGTCATTTGTGATGGGACTGTCTTTGTTTGTTTTTTGACAAAACGGTCAACAAAATAAGACATCAAAAGAAGGGAAGCGCAGCACTATGATGACCGATATCGAAATCGCTCAGTCCGTTCAGATGAAACCTATTACAGAAATTGCAAAAACTGCAGGTATTGACGATAAATACCTTGAACAGTACGGCAATTACAAGGCAAAGGTTGACCTTTCTCTCCTCAAAGAGAGCGACAGAAAAGAAGGTAAACTCATTCTTGTTACAGCGATCACTCCCACTCCTGCAGGCGAGGGTAAAACAACAACAACAATCGGTCTTGCCGACGGCATGAGAAGAATCGGCAAAAACGTTATGGTTGCTCTTCGTGAGCCTTCTCTCGGTCCTGTTTTCGGTGTTAAGGGCGGTGCTGCAGGCGGCGGTTATGCACAAGTTGTACCTATGGAAGATATCAACCTTCATTTTACAGGTGATTTCCACGCAATCGGTGCGGCAAATAACCTTCTCGCAGCAATGCTTGATAACCATATTTATCAGGGTAATTCTCTTAATATTGACCCAAGAAGAATTACCTGGAAGCGTTGCGTAGACATGAACGACAGACAGCTTCGTTTCGTTACTGACGGTCTCGGCGGCAGAGTAAACGGCGTGCCCAGAGAAGACGGCTACGATATCACAGTTGCGTCCGAAATCATGGCAGTTCTTTGCCTTGCAACTTCAATCACAGACCTTAAAGAGAGACTTTCAAGAATCATCGTTGGATATACATATGACGAGAAACCCGTTACCGCAGGCGAGCTTAAAGCTGCAGGTGCAATGACTGCTCTTCTCAAAGATGCCCTCAAGCCCAATCTTGTTCAGACTCTTGAAGGCACACCTGCACTTGTTCACGGTGGCCCGTTTGCAAACATCGCTCACGGCTGTAACTCCGTTATGGCAACAAAACTTGCAATGAAGCTCGGTGATTATGCAGTAACCGAAGCAGGTTTCGGTGCTGACCTCGGTGCAGAAAAGTTCCTTGATATCAAGTGCCGCTATGCAGGTCTCAAGCCTGATGCGGTTGTTATTGTTGCAACTATCAGAGCTCTCAAAATGCACGGCGGTCTCGCAAAAACAGAGCTCGGCACAGAGAATCTTGAAGCTCTTGAAAAGGGTATTCCCAACCTTCTTCGTCACGTTTCAAATATTAAAAATGTTTATAAACTTCCTTCTGTTGTTGCGGTTAACCGCTTCCCCACAGACACCGATGCAGAGGTTGAACTTATCATCGAAAAGTGCAAGGAACTCGGTGTAAACGTTGTTCTTTCAAACGTCTGGGCTGAAGGCGGTAAGGGTGGCGAAGAGCTTGCAAAGGAAGTTGTTGCTCTTTGCGAACAGCCCAATGATTTCACCTTCTCCTATGACCTTGATTGCTCAATCGAAGAGAAGATTGAAGCTGTTGTAAAGAAGGTTTACGGCGGTGACGGTATCACAGTTCTTCCTGCTGCAAAGAAGCAGATTGCAACGCTTGTTGCAAACGGCTATGAAGGTCTTCCCATCTGCGTTGCAAAAACACAGTACAGCTTCTCTGATGATGCAACAAAGCTCGGTGCACCCGATAATTTCACCGTTACAATCAAGAACGTTAAGGTTTCCGCAGGTGCAGGTTTCATCGTTGTTCTTACGGGTGATATTATGACAATGCCCGGTCTTCCCAAGGTGCCTGCCGCAGAGAAAATTGACGTTGATGAAAACGGCAGAATCAGCGGTCTTTTCTGATAAAAACAATTAAAAACAGTTTGTTTGAGACCTCTCCGTTTCGGGGAGGTCTTTTTTGATTTACACTATTAATTGAAAAAAATAATAAATACAGCACAAAATATTGCGTTTTTCGGTTGCAAAATATTGTTTGCGGTGTTATAATTTAGAAAATGCCCGATTATGTCTATTTTTGTTTATCTGACAAATACTAACCTTATAAATTTTATTAGTGAAAGGGAGTATTTTGTGAGCAAAAACAGAAATGACAAAAAAGAAAATTTTTATATTTCATCGCCTTCGTGGACGTCGCCCGATTGTACGGGGAGCAGCTCGGAATCAGGCTGCAGCGAAGCGATAAATAATATTATTGAAACGGGCTCGATTACCGTGAAAAAAGGCGATTTCGTCATTCATTGCCTGACGGTTATTGGCCAGATTGAGGGGCATTATATTCTGCCTGCGCAGAATAAAACAACCAAATACGAACACGTTATTCCTCAGCTTGTTGCGATTGAAGAGAGCGACGGTATTGACGGTTTGTTGCTCGTTCTGAACACTGTTGGCGGTGATATTGAAGCAGGTCTTGCAATCGCTGAACTTATCAGCGGAATGAAAACGCCGAGTGTGTCACTCGTGCTTGGCGGAGGCCATTCAATCGGTGTGCCGCTTGCCGTTTCTGCGGATAAATCATTTATAACTCCGTCGGCAACGATGACGGTGCATCCCGTCAGGATGAATGGTCTTGTTCTCGGTGTGCCGCAGACTCTTTCGTATTTTGAGCAGATGCAGGAGCGAATCGTTCGGTTTGTGTCTGATAATTCATGCATTTCGGCAGACAGATTCAGAGAATTGATGCTCGCAACGGGCGAACTTGTTCTCGACGTGGGAACGGTTCTTGAAGGCGAAAAAGCAGTAGGAGAAGGCCTGATTGATTCGATAGGCTCGCTTTCGGATGCGATTGAATGCCTTTGCGATATGATAAAAAACAAAACTGATTGAAAGATAAACATTTAAAAGGAAGGTAAAATTAATGGCAAGCACCAATAAAAAAACCGCTTCGCCAAAAAAGAAAACCACCTCCGCCAAACCTCAGAGCAACAAGAAACGTCAGGCATCTGCAGATGCCGCAAAGAGACAGACTATTTCGATTGTTCTGATTGGTGTTGCGGTGCTTCTGTTCTTTATCGCTTTTATTGAAGGTCAGGGCGCATGGACTTGGCTTCACAATAAATTCTATGCACTTTTCGGCTTCGTTACCGTGCCTTCAACTGTATATATGGCTTACGCAACCTTTGTTTATTCCAAAGGCGAAGCAGGCAGAAAATCGCTTCCGACGGTAATCGGTATCGGTGCGTTGGCGCTTTTTCTTTGCTCTGTTCTCCATGTTGCGTTTAACAATAAAGAGTATTTTGCAACCGTTGAGTGGTCACAGCAGTTTGTTGACGTGTGGGAAAACGCTCCCACAATGAAAGGCGGCGGGCTTCTCGGTGCGTTGCTTGGCGGTACGATTGCGTTTTTCTTCGGCAAAACACCTGCAATGATTCTTTCAATCGTTGTTTTTGTTTGTACTTTCCTTATTGTTACGGGTATCACGCTTGAATCAATTGCATCGGTAGTTAAAGTGCCGCTTCGCAAGGTTAAGGAAATTACGGATGAAACAATCGAGCGCACTGCTGAAAAGAGAGAAGAGCGCAGAGAGAGAATTGCCGCAGAAAAAGAAGAGCAGGAGAAAAAGAGATTTTCACCGCCTGCAAAACCCACAATTTCAGCTGATGATATCGATGCTGAAGAATATTCGGATTCCAATGCGAGTGACGATAATCTTGTTATCAGCTTTACTCCCGAAATGGATAAACAGCCTGAAATTCCCGTTGTTACTTTGCCAGACAGTACTGAAACAACCGTTGTTGGGGAAACTGTTGAAAAG
>JAGBUT010000237.1 GCA_017630695.1 Clostridia bacterium | reverse complement strand
ATGCTGGTGTAGCTCAGTTGGTAGAGCAGCTGATTTGTAATCAGCAGGTCGGGGGTTCGAGTCCGTCCACCAGCTCCAATTTAATATGGAAGAGTTCCCGAGCGGCCAAAGGGAGCAGACTGTAAATCTGCCGTCAACGACTTCGGTGGTTCGAATCCACCCTCTTCCACCAAAACAAGGAATATACGAACCGTATGTTCCTTGTTTTTTGTTTTTTAAAAATTTTTTTCCAAACCTATTGAAAAACAAAAAGAACAGGTATATAATACAAACGAAATAAATACAGGGGAGCTTGTGGATGCAGGCTGAGAGGAAGTAATCAAACTTCGACCCTATAACCTGATGCGGATAATGCCGCCGTAGGAAGTCATAGACAAGGATTTTTTACAGGAGGCTTCCGAAAGGTTGTCTCCTGTTTTTATTAACACTTTAATTTGCAGCGATACATAAGCCTTATATGTAAACAGTTTTGAAAGAGTGTATTTTTGGCTCGGCAAGGCAAAAATCCGCAGGAATACGAGGCTATTTCAAGGATTTTAAACGAAGCCGAGGCGGAAATATGCCTTTCAAAACCTTATGGATTGCTGTTAATTAAAGTATCTACCCGGGGAGCCGATGTGAACGGCTGAGAGGCAGGTAAACCTGCGACCCGCAAACCTGATCCGGATAATGCCGGCGTAGGAAGAGTACATTGTAATCTGCAGTAAACAAATCGTACTTTCAAAGCCTTCGCCCATTATCGGCGGAGGCAATTTTTATTTTTGGAGGTAAATTTATGAAAGCAAGTATCGCAATCCAGGTTCTTCCCAAAGCAAAAGACACAGATGACCTTATCCGTATTGTGGATGAGGTTATCGCATTCATCAAAAGCAGTGGTCTGAACTGCCACGTAGGTCCGTTTGAAACAACAATCGAAGGTGAAGATTATAATCAGCTTATGGATATTGTCAAAGAGTGTCAGCACGTTGCAATCAGAGCAGGCGCAGAAAATGTTTCTGCTTATGTGAAGATTGTTTACAGACCCGAAGGCGAAATTCTGACCATTGATAAGAAGATAAAAAAGCATGCTGAAGCGTAATATTCCATCAATCGTGGCGGTTGTTTTGTTTCTGACCGTCTGGCAGACTGTCTGTTCAATCGGACTGATACCGTCTTATATGTTGCCGTCACCCATAGAAGTAATCACGGCTTTTGTGAGCGATTTTTCTTTGCTTGCCCAAAATTCCGTTATCACTTTGCAGGAAGCATTTATCGGATTGTTTCTCGGAGTGAGCGTCGGATTTTTTGTAGCTGTTTTAATGGATACGTTTGAAACTTTGTATAAAGCATTTTATCCGTTACTCATTATCACACAAACAATTCCGTCTGTTGCAATCGCACCGCTTCTTGTTCTTTGGTTCGGTTATGAAATGACTCCGAAAATTGTTCTGATAGTTATTTCAACATTCTTTCCTGTCACCGTAGGACTTCTTGACGGATTCAGGAGTGCGGACAAAGATTCAATCGGACTGCTTCGTTCTATGGGTGCAAACCGTTTTCAGATTTTCCGCTATATCAAATTCCCGTCGGCATTGCCTCAACTGTTTTCGGGATTGAGAATTGCCGCCGCATACAGCGTTGTCGGTGCGGTTATAAGCGAATGGCTCGGAGGTTTTGGAGGTCTCGGTGTTTATATGACACGAGTGAAAAAAGCGTTTGCTTTTGACAAAATGTTTGCCGTTATTTTTCTTATATCGGCAATTTCCCTTACTCTTATGGCGTTGGTCGGATTCGCGGAGAAAAAACTTATGCCCTATCGTAACACAGATAAAAAAGGAGAAAAACTATGAAAAAATTAATTGCATTGATACTTTCGGTTATAATTGTTTTCGGATTATCCGCTTGCGGAAAAACCGAGCAGGATAAAATAACAATCGTTCTTGACTGGACACCGAACACCAACCACACAGGCATTTTTGTTGCTGAAGCAAACGGATATTTCAAGGATGCAGGTCTGAATGTTGAGATTGTTCAGCCCCCCGAAGGTGGCGCAACTGCATTGGTTGCTTCGGGCAAAGCGCAGTTCGGCGTTTCATTCCAGGATACACTTGCACCTGCTTTTATCGGAGAGAATCCAGTTCCTGTTACTGCGGTTGCCGCTGTTATTCAGCATAACACTTCGGGTATCATTTCACGCAAAGGCGAAGGAATGGATACTCCGAAAGGTCTTGAAGGCAAAAAATATGCAACGTGGGATCTTGACGTTGAAAAAGAAACAATCCGTGACGTTATGAAAGCAGATGGCGGTAACTTCGACCTCGTTGAACTTATTCCGTCAACGGTTACCGATGAAGTGTCGGCATTGAAAAGCGGTTCGGTTGATGCAATATGGATTTTCTATGCTTGGGCAGGTATAGCTTGTCAGACTGCAGGTCTTGAAACTGATTATTTTGAATTTGCCAACATTAATCCCGTGTTTGATTACTACACACCCGTTATTATCGGCAATAACGATTGGCTTTCTGAAAATCCCGAAACAGCAAAGGCTTTTATTGAAGCACTTTCAAAAGGATATACATACTCGGTTGAAAATCCCAAAGAAGCCGCAGACATTCTGATGAATGCCGCACCCGAACTTAAATCAAACAGCGAACTGGTTTATGCAAGTCAGGAATATCTTGCATCCGAATATATTTCAGATGCTTCAAAATGGGGCGAATTTGACCCCGAGCGTTGGTCGGCATTTTATGAATGGCTGAACGAAAAGAATCTTCTTGAAGAAAAGCTCGATCCCGATTTCGGCTTCACAAACGATTATATCCCCGAATGATATGAATAAGTTAGAAGTAAAAAATATAAGCAAAAGTTTTGACGGAAAACCAGTTCTGAAAGACGTTTCAATCGAGCTTAACCGTGGCGAATTGGTATGTTTGCTCGGCGTCAGCGGCGGAGGAAAAACAACACTATTTAACGTTATTTCGGGTTTGTTATCACCCGATAACGGTCAGGTTTTGCTCGATGGTGAAGACATTACTAATCAGTCTGGGCACATAAGCTATATGCTCCAGAAAGATTTGCTCTTGCCTTACAGAACGATTGAGGATAATGCCGCTTTGCCGCTGTTGCTTAAAGGTGAAAAGAAGAAAGATGCCCGAAAAAAAGTATCACCGCTTTTTGAACAATTCGGACTTGAAGGAACACAGAAAAAATATCCTTCTCAGCTTTCGGGCGGTATGCGTCAGCGAGCGGCACTTCTGCGGACATATATGTTCTCGAGGGATGTAGCTCTTCTGGATGAACCTTTTTCCGCATTGGATACCCTGACCAAGAGTTCGATGCATAAATGGTATCTGGATGTTATGGAAAAAATCCAACTCTCAACACTTTTTATCACTCATGATATTGATGAAGCAATTCTTATTTCAGACCGAATCTATCTGCTGTCGGGTTCACCGGGAGAAATTACGGGTGAAATTATAATCAAAGAACAAAAGCCGAGAAAAGATGATTTCAATCTTACAACAGAATTTCTGGAATACAAAAGAAAAATACTTTCGATGCTGTAAACAGATATCGGTTTCGTATTTAAACCATTGCGTTCCGCCAAACAAAAATCGGGAACAGAAGATTTTCTTCCGTTCCCGATTTATTTTATTTATCAGACATCCAGAATAACCTCGTGGATTTTCCAGTTGCCGTCTTCTTTGATGACGTATGCGGTTCCGTCGCCTTCGGCGTGGCTGTCTTTGCCCTTATATCTGATATCAAAATCAACCTCAACGCCCTCGTCAATCTCAATCATTTCGAGATCCTTGCTCAGGGAAAAATCCGTTCTGATAACGTTGAGCGCCTTGGTTGTCATATCATCAACGTCGGT
>JAGBUT010000236.1 GCA_017630695.1 Clostridia bacterium | reverse complement strand
GGTCAGCACAACCGAAGGTTTGTTTTTTCTGAAAAGCTTCAGATAGTGAAGAAAGAGCTTTGCGTCCGCAACGATATTCGTGCCTCTTCGGTCAATATAGGGGTTATCGTAGCGGTATTCAAGATGCTTCATCAGCTCAAACTTTTCACCGTCGGGGCAGGAGATGAGCATTTCATAGCCTGAATCGATGATTTCTTCAATCAGCTCCTTGCGGAAGCAATAGATATCGTCATCATTATTGGTGAGCAGAGCAATGAGCTTTTTTTCGTTTTTGGATTTCATTAATTTTCCTCCGTTTTATTTACGGATAATTGCAAGTACTGTCAGAATCATAACCTTGATATCATCAAAGAAACTGAAGCTGTTGATTGCGGCAAGGTTATATTTCATTTTATCAGGGAGAACAACCTCAACGTAGGTTTTCTCAACGTCGTCGGCTGCATCGAGAAGCTCGTTTTCATCTTTGTAATAAACACTTGCTTCGGATGTTATACCTGCGGGGAGAAGCAGGGTTGCCATCATTTCGGGGGTGTATTTTTCAACGTATTCCGGAACTTCGGGGCGGGTGCCGACAAAGGTCATCGTGCCCCTGAAAACGTCGATAAGCTGACTTAATTCATCGAGCTTGTATTTACGGATAAATCTGCCTGTTTTAGTAACTCTTGAATCGCCGCCGACGGTCAGGAGCGAACCTTTATCAGCATCGGTGACCATTGAACGGAATTTGAAAATACGGAATTCTTTGCCGTATTGAGTGACTCTCGTCTGTCGGTAGAAAACGGGGCCCTTTGAATCGAGTTTGATTGCAATTGCAAGGATAAGAAAAACGGGGGAAAGAAGCACAAGCAGAATGAACGATACTGTAATATCAAACAGACGCTTAAGAAAAAGGCTGAACTTTTTCTTTTTGAGAACGTCATAATATTTTCTGACTTCGGGAATCTGCATTTCAGGGGGAAGTTTATCCCATTTTTTCAGAATCATAAATACACCTCAAATGTATTTTTTAACAATTTCGGTAAAGTTTTCGCAAACGGTTTTCACGTCGTCATCTGAAAGCTTTGTGTGAAGGGGGAGAGTGATTTCGTTGCTGAAATAATTATAAGCATTGGGGAAATCGGTAATATCCCAGCCGAGATTTTTATAAGCCGTCATCATCGGCAGAGGTTTGTAGTGCACGTTGCAGGCGATACCTCTTTCAGCCATTTCGGTGATGATTGCGTTTCTTGTTTCAATTGAAATATCAGGGATTCTTGTTATATAAAGATGACCCGATGAGGAGTGACTGTTGCCGTAATGGTCAAGGTGAAGAATACCGAGAGAATCGCACGCTTGGTCATATCTGCCGATGATTTCTTTTCTTCTTTCAAGAAGAGAGGGGTATCTCTCAAGCTGAACAAGGCCGACTGCGGCGGTGATATCCGTCATATTGCATTTATACCACGCACCGACGATATCGTATTCCCAAGCACCTGCTTTTGTTTTGGCGAGAGCATCCTTTGACTGACCGTGAAGGCTGTAGAGCATATATTGTTTATAAAGCTCATCGTTATCGATGCCTTCGATTGTTTTCCACGTTGCGGCACCGCCTTCAGCGGTTGTGAGATTCTTGACTGCGTGGAAAGAGAATGATGTGAAGTCAGCAATCTGACATGCTTTTTTACCGTCTTTTTCTGCTCCGAGAGCGTGTGCACAGTCGGCGCAGACAGCGATTCTGCCCATTGCACGCTGAATATCGTTCGCAGGGGAGAAGAGGTGTTTTTTTCTTTCAACAGCGGCAAAAATTCTGTCGTAATCGCAGATGATACCTGCAAGGTCAACGGGAATGATTGCCTTTGTTTTTTCGTTGATGGCTTCTTCCATCAGGTCGTAATCCATTTCAAAGGTGTCTGCCTTGCTGTCGATGAAAATAACCTTTGCGCCAACGTGGATTGCCGCTGATGCCGATGCGGTGTAGGTATAGGCAGGCACGATAACCTCATCGCCTTCACCGATGCCGAGCACACGCAGATTAAGTTCAAGCGCGGCAGTTGCGGAGTTAAGACACGCAACCTTCTGTGTGCCGCAGTATTCTGCGAGTCTGCGTTCGAATTCCTTTGTTCTCGGGCCTGTTGTAATCCAGCCTGAACGAAGAGCTTCGCATACCTCGTTGATTTCTGCCTCGGTTATATCAGGAGGGCTGAAGGGGATGTTAACCATGGATTAGCCTCTTTTCGGATTAGTTTTGTGGTGTGTAGGTAGTAACTGCTTCCTTTACAAGCTCAACGATGTTTTCGTTGTTTTCATAAGCTGCAGTCATCAGTTTATAAAGCTGTGTCTGGAATAAATCGATGTCAAAATGAATGGGCGAGCCAATATGAATGAGCTTGTTTGCCGTTGTTTGCAGACCTTCCTCTTCCATAAGCTTTTCTTCAAAGAGTTTTTCGCCCGGACGCAGACCCGTATATTCGATTTTGATATCAACGTCGGGTTTAAGACCCGAGAGCTTAATGAGGTTTCTTGCAAGAGTATCGAGTTTAACGGGTGAACCCATATCGAGAACGAAGATTTCTCCGCCGTTTGCGTTTGCACCTGCAAGAAGCACGAGCGAAACAGCTTCGGGGATAGTCATAAAGTAACGGATGATATCGGGGTGGGTTACCGTAACGGGGCCGCCCTTTTCAATCTGACGCTTGAAGAGGGGAACAACCGAACCGTTTGAACCGAGCACGTTGCCGAAACGCACGGCAACAAATTCTGTGTGAACGGAATCGGGGAATGCTTCGGAGGAGAAACAACCTTCCTCTTCATGGTGAGTGAATAATCTGGGGATATCGTTTTGTGCGTTTTTCTTGATTTTGCAGTCAAATGCCTGAATGACCATTTCGCAAAGACGTTTACTTGCGCCCATAACGTTTGTGGGGTTAACCGCTTTGTCTGTGCTGATAAGAACGAATCTGTCGCAGTTATTCGATGCTGCGGCATATGCGGTTTTGTAGGTGCCGATAACGTTATTTTTGATTGCTTCGCAGGGACTGTCCTCCATCAGAGGAACGTGTTTATGAGCCGCTGCGTGATAAACGATATTGGGTTTATATTTTTTGAATACGTAATCAAGCCTTCTTGAATCTCTTACCGAGCCGATGAGCACTTCAAGTTTAAGAGAGGGATATTTATCCTTGAGCTCCTGCTGGATTGCGTAGGCGTTGTTTTCGTAAATATCAAAGATGATAAGCATTTCGGGGGAATGAGCCGCAACCTGTCTGCAAAGCTCACTGCCGATTGAACCGCCGCCGCCCGTTACGAGAATTCTTTTGCCTTTGATGAGGTTATAGATTTCTTCAAGATCAGCGCTGATGGGGTCTCTGCCGAGCAAATCTTCAACCGAAACGTCTTTAAGAGCGTTTGCTGTGATGCCGCTGTTAACAAACTGATAGAAATCGGGGAGAGTTTTGGTTTCGCATCCCGTTTCCTTACAGATGTTGACGATATCTCTGATTTCTTCCTTTGATGCGCTCGGGATTGCGATATAAATCTTATCAACGTTGAATTTCTCTACGCAGTAAAGAATATCGTCTCTGCCGCCTGCAATCTGAATGCCGTTGAAATATCTGTTTTTCTTATCGGGGTTATCGTCAATCAGACAAACAACCTTATCGTGGTTTGCTCTTGTTTTCTGAATGTTTTCAAGAAGCATTCTGCCTGCATCGCCTGCACCGATAATCATAATTCTGTGGAAAGAATGCGTATCGGTTCTTGTGCCGAAAAACTGCGGCATTGCAATGAATACTCTGTAAGAGAATCTTGATGCGAGAAGGAGAAGAAGCTGGAAACAAGTGCCGCCGAGATAATATGAGAGAGGCATTCTGCGGAAGATAACGGTTATCAGAATAATATGGATAACCGATGCTATAATCGAGCCGATTGATGCTTTCATAAGCTCTCTGATGCTGACGTATTCCCAAACGCTGTGGTACATTCTCAGCAGATAGAAAACAGTGAGACTTATCAGAAGGTAAAGCGGAAGAAAGTGAACGTAGGGGTCAAGATATTTTTCGGGGATTGCGGAGAATATACCGTCAAATCTTAACCATAGTGCGGCAAAATACGAAAAGCTGATTGCCATAATATCGTATGCCATAAGAAAAGCCGCTTTTATGTGCCAGGTTGAAATATGAAATTTTCTTTTTCCGTTTGAGGGTTTTGATAATTTCATTCAATGTCAATCCTTTTTGTTTTGATTAAGAACGATGCTTTTTCTTTTTGCGGTTGCTTCCGTAGCCGTAACCGTATTTGCCGTAGCCGTAGCTGTAACCGTATTTTCCGTAGCCGTAACCGTAGCCATATCCGTAGCCGTAGCCGTAACCGTAGCCGGTCAGACCTTTCACGGCACCGTTGAGAACGCAGCCGAGAATTCGGATATCGGTGGACATAATTGTATCCAGACCGCTTCTGATTCTTGAGATTCTTACTGCATCCTGATGAATGATGTAGATTGCGGCATCGGCAGCCTGAGCGATATACATCGCATCGGATATGAGTCCGCAGGGAGGAGTATCAACAAGAATGTAGTCATATTCGTTGCGTAAAGCGTTAAACATCTTCTGGGTGTTGCGCATTCCGTAGCCTTCTCTTACGTCTTCATTTTCAGGGTTCGGAACGAGAATGCTGATTTTGAAATCCTTGAGCTTTGCAATTCTGTAAAGAGAATTTTCAACTTCGTATTCAAGGCTTTCGGGGTCTATGCCGAGCATAGGAAGAATACTGGGATGTCTTGTATCGGCATCGATAAGAAGAATTCGTTTATCGTAGTCGCCGAGTGAAAGGGCGAGGTTGGTGATAACCGTTGTTTTGCCTTCTCCGGGAACGGAGCTTGTTGCCATAATGATTTTGTCGGTTTCTTTGAGAGAAGCGACAAGAACGTTTCGCATAACTCTGAACGATTCACGGAAACCGTTACTCGCATCGGGGCTTGTGAATACGAGCGATGAAACGCCCGTGCCTCTCTTTTTCTTAACCATAGGGATAGTTGAGATGGTCTCAAAATTGAGTTCTTTTTTGATATCGGCTTTTGTTTTGATTGTTTTTCTCTGAAGAACGTAAATCAGAACGATTGCAATGCCTGCCGCCGCACCTATAACTCCTCCTTTAACAAATTCGCCGACGTAGTCAACTCTGTTTGACGGTGAGGTGGGAACTGAAGCGGCATTGATTGTTTCAAGAGAAATGCTGCCGATACAGAGCGTTGCGATAGTGGGTATGTTTTTGATGGCCGACTGCAGAACGTTATACGTCATCAGGGGATCGGTGCCCGTTGCGGAGAGCTCGATCATATTTGTTCCCGAAACGCAGTTAACTTTCAACGATGCAGGAGCGTGAGCAATATCAAGGTCGGTGCAGATTGCATCCTGCAGAAGATTATTTGAAACAATGAAAGGGAAAACCGATGAAAGCTGGGATGCTGTGTTTGCATCGTAATAGAACGAATAGACCGAAACACCTGTGATTGAGGAATCTTGTTTGGTGTTAACGGTGAGGGTTGCGGTTGAGGTATAAACGGGGTTATATGCCAAAGTTGCTTTCACGGTGCTGATACTTCCGAGGATAACCGCAAGAGCTACGCACAGCCACCAGAATTTTCTGATGCCTTTTATTGCGTCGCCCAGATAAATTTTTACCTGAGCATCATCTTTTGCGGTGTTGCTGTTTGGTTTGAATTCCGAATTATTCATTATACAGACTCTTTCTTTCTGTTAAATTCAGGTTTATTTGTTTTCTGAATGGTGATAGTAATCGTAGCTGCCCTGCTTGGAATAGCTGCCGTACTTACCGTAGCCGCCGCTGT
>JAGBUT010000235.1 GCA_017630695.1 Clostridia bacterium | reverse complement strand
TATAACGGCTTTGAACAGGAGATAATCGATTACCTCAAAAAGGTAGCATCGGATTCAAACGGCAAAGTTAATCTTGATTTCATTCTCGGCACACATTGTCACTATGACCATATAGGTGCTTTTGAGGCAATTATCGTTGATCCCGATATTCTTATCGATAAGGCTTATTTTAAAGAGTTCGATAAAGAAATTGCCAAGGATTATGAAATCAAAAGCTGGCTTATCAACGAAACTTATAATCAGATTATTAATGCATTGACCGTTCGCAATATAGATATTTTCAGTGAGATTCCCGAGGTTATTTATCTTGGCGATTTCAGGTTGGATTTATATAACACAGTTACACCGAAAGAGCTTGCAGGCAAGGGCGAAAATGCAGCAAGCATCGGCGTGAAGGTAACAAAGGGTCAGAGAACCGCATTTCTTGCAGCGGATATGACCAAATCCTGCGGGCTTGAACAGATTTACGGTGACGTTATCGGCGATATTGATATTCTTAAAGCTGGTCACCACGGATATTACGGTTCATCGTCCCGTTCATTCCTTAAAAAATTGACTCCCGAAATTATCATTGTTACCAATCAGCTCGGTAAGGTTTATCCCAACGTTAAATGGAATTTCACTATGGTCGCAAAAGCTCCGTTTTATTCAACCTATGACAGAAACGGTATTATCGCAACCTTCACCGATTCAGACGAAATTATTTTAACAGATCACACACACTGATCGAAAAAATATAAAGATACGGCAGGATTAAATTATGAGTTTTACTTGTTATGATTATCTTAAAGAAAGTATAAAAATCAACGGCGATTTTGTCGGCGCAATTTCGTTCGGCAACAAAATCAAAATGTCACGCATTATGGCTGATATCGATTCTATTGCTGCATACTTCAATTCAATCGGTGTCGGCAAAGGTGACGTTGTAACTGTATTTTTGCCTACAACGATCCACGCATTTGCATCATTTTATGCACTGAATAAAATCGGTGTTATTGCAAATATCGTTCATCCCTTGACATCTCCCGAGGCACTTGCAGAAAATATGAAAACAACGAATGCGAAAGCTGTTTTCATTCTTGATATTCTTGCTGCGGCTTATGCGGATGTTATCAATGAGTTTGGAGTACCTTGCATTATCTGTTCAAACTCGGATTATGTTTCATTCCCTCTGACACCTGCAATCAAGGTATTTGAGATGGTTAAAGGCAAAGGGCTTGATCGCTTCAAGAACAGCGTGAAGTATACCAAAATTCTTTCAGCAGGTGCAGGTAAAGAGTGCACAGAGGTTCACGACGGTGAACTTACCGCAGTTTATCTTCACGGCGGCGGTACAACGGGCAAGAGCAAAACGATTATGCTTTCAAGCAACAACATCAACTGTCTTGCGGAAAAGCTTGAGCCTCTTGACAGTCCTCATACACCCGGTGCAGAGTGCTCGCTTGTTGTTCTTCCGATGTTCCACGCGTTCGGTCTTGCAGTAGCAATGCATTACCCCATAACTCACGGCTACACCTTGTTGCCGATGCCCCAGTTTACAGCATCAGGAGCAAACAAACAGCTTAAGAAATATCCCGTTTCATTCCTCCTCGGTGTTCCCAATATGTATAAAAAGATGATGGAGGATAAAAATTTCGAAGGTCCTCACCTTAAGAATCTTCGTCTTGTTTTCTGCGGTGGTGACTTCCTTTCCGAAAGACTTGTTAAGGAATTCAACCACACCGTTGCAAAGCACGGTGGTAAGGGCAGACTTTTCAGAGGCTATGGTCTGACGGAAGTTGCATCCGTTTGCACTGTTAATAATTACAAGGACGTTCGTGAGGATTCAATCGGTAAAGCTCTTACGGGTATGACCGTTGAAATCTGGGATGAAATGAAAAATAAGCTTCCTGCAGGCCAGACGGGCGAAATCGTTATCACGGGCTCAACCGTTATGCAGGGTTATTTCAACGGCGATGATACCGTTGAGAATGACGGTGTTTACGTTGATAAGGACGGCATAAGATGGGTGCTTTCGGGCGACCTCGGATATATGGATGCCGACGGCTTTGTTTATTTCACAGGCAGAAAGAAGCGAATGATTATCATCTCGGGATATAACGTTTATCCTGCAGATATTGAAAATGCAGTTCTTCAGCTTCCCTTTGTAAGTGAAGCGTGCGCAGTTCAGGGATATATCAAAAATAAACCCTGCGTCAAACTTTGCGTAACTCTCAAAGAGAAGATGGATAACGACGAGGCAATTAATCAGATTCAGACTTACTGCAAAAAGAATCTTGCAAGATTCTCTTGTCCGAGAAAGATTGAAATTATGGATAGCTTCCCCAGAACAAAGATGGCAAAGGTTGACTTTATGAAGCTTTCCGACGTATATGATCCCAATAAATAAGAAAGAGGCAATTAATATGAGCAAACAGGTAAGAACTCCCGAAAAGGGCGACGTTGTTGCAACAATGAAAACAACAATGGGCGATATCAAAATTCTTCTTTTCCCCGATGCAGCACCCAAGGCAGTTGAGAATTTCACAACTCACGCAAAGAACGGTTATTATAACGGCATCATTTTCCACAGAGTTATTCCTGATTTTATGATTCAGGGCGGCGACCCCACCGGTACAGGTATGGGCGGCGAAAGCATCTGGGGCAGCAGCTTCAAGGATGAATTCAGCGTTGATTATCACAACGTCAGAGGCGCACTCTCAATGGCAAATGCAGGCCCCGGTACAAACGGAAGCCAGTTCTTCATTGTTCAGGCAAAAGAGGTTGACCCCGGTTTCATTTCACAGATGGAACAGCTTGCTGACAGAGGCTTCCCCACCGCTTGTGTTGAGGATTATAAAGCACTTGGCGGTACACCCTGGCTCGATTTCAAGCACACTGTTTTCGGTCAGGTAGTCGAGGGTATGGATACCGTTGATGCTATTTCCGCCGTTGAAAGAAACGGTATGGATAAGCCTCTCAAAGAGGTTGTTATTCTCGGCATCGACGTTGAAGAAATTGCATAAATGATTAAAGACCATCCGCAAGGATGGTCTTTTTGTAACTGTTTGTAATTATTCTGTCATTTTTATAATCAAACTGTAATCATTCGTAACTTGAAATATTTTTTAACAAAGAATATAATCAAATTAAAGGAGGGATAAAAATGAAGAAAAAACTAAGAATTATTATTTCGGTAGTTCTGGCGGTTGCTCTTATTGTGTTCGGAGTGGTTTTTTTAACGAAGTTTGCCGATAAAGTTTATAAGCCTGATATTCCGAGTGCGCCGACTGCGGAAATACCGTCAACTGTAAAGCCATCGGCAACCGAATCACAAGCAGAAAAAGATTCGGTGAAAACAGAAGTTGTTATAGAAAATAAAAAACACAGATTCACCGTTATTAAAACAGACTTTGAAAAGCGATATACCGATGATTTCCTGATGAATATTGCGGAAATGCTTGGAATGTGTTTCGGATATGAGGATTTTATTTTCAGTAATGAAGACCCCGAAAAGGTTGTCAACAGTCTGCTCGCATGCTGTATTCCGTCGTATAACTATCCGTTTAAAACGATTTATTGCGATGATGAGCAGGTGGTTGAAAAAGGCATAGCGGAACTGAAAAAGCTGCTACCCGATAATCCTTATTATTGCGAATTCGTTGAAATCGAAACTCTCAATGCTTATTTCGAGAAAATGTTCGGTCCGGATGTGAGAAAATTCAGAGCGGAAGACTTTATGACAATCGAAGAATCCGTTAAAAAATACGGCGATGCATTTAACGGGCGTTCGGATACTTACCATGCAATTCGTTATCTGCCTGAAAGTGGGTTACTTTGTTTCTGTTCTGTTGCAACCGGATTCTCATGCAAAAGCTCATATATTTATGATGTCAGAGAAATAAACGGAGATTACAATGTTTATACCTTGGGCAACGATGAAGTGTATTATGAAGAATTCAATTTTGACTCCCATCAAGCGGCGGCATTTAACCAGCTTACCTGGGGCGGTAACGAATATGTTGAGAATTATGTATACACCTTCGGCTGCACCGATGACGGCAATCTGTATTTAAAGAGCATTGACAAGAATTATCTGTTTGCCGAAGACTTTGAACCCGAATACCGTATTGCAAAAGACACAGAAGCCGTTGATGATATATCGTATCTGTTTCCCCATGCAGTTGTCGGCACTCTGAAGAAGGGTGAAACCGTGCACGTTGAAGAAAGCGGAATTCTGAACGGCAAGGAAGTTGCCTATATCATAACCGAGGATTTTGCAGGCTGGGTTGATTCAGATTGCGTTGAGAAGATTGAATGAAAAGGGGAGTTCTGAATGAAAAAATTTCGCATTGCTTCAATGATTCTTCTGATAATCTCATCCTTTTTCACCCTTGATCTGCTTATAAATGTCCTCGGCAATGTTATGCCTGAAATGAATGACGGTTTAGGGCTTTTTGGCTTAACGGGCAGAATGATTTTCGGAGACAGCTTGTGGTCATATGAGCGGTTTTTTGAGGCATTCCGTATCAGCACAGGGATAACCTTCGTTCTGTTTGCAGAGAACATTATTCTTGCGATAATCAGCATCATCAAAGGAAATAAAAAACTTTCGTAAGGGCGATTCACGAATCGCCCGAAAACAACAAAGCCGCCCGAAATTCGGACGACTTTATTTATACCATATTATATTATTCAGCAAACTCTTTTTCGATTGCTGCGATAACGTTATCAACGTCGGATTTGACAACGAGCATTGCGATCTCGATTTCGGACGTTGTAATCATTCTGACGTCTGCATCTGCACTTGCCGCAGCCTTGAATACCTTTGCTGAAACACCGGGAGTGCCTCTCATTTCTTCACCGCTGACGGTCAGCTTGCAGTTGCCGCTGCTGACGCTGATTTTTGTTTTGTGGTTGATTTCACGGAGCTTTGATGCAATGGCAAGAACGGGGATGAAATCGTTATCACTTACTGTGAACGAAAATCCAGAGCTTGAACCGCTTGCAGGAAACTGTGAAATCATATCAACGTCAATGCCTGCTTCTGCGATGAGTTTGAAAACCTCTGCGATATGCTCGATATCTGCAGGTGCATCGCAAAGAGAGAAAAGAGTAACGTCCTCTGTGATGAAAATGTTTTCAACGAGTTTCATTTTGTTATCCTCCGTTTATTTCAGCATTGCGCTCATATCATACATACCTGCAGGCTTGCCGCAGATGAACTTTGCTGCATTTACTGCACCCGTTGCAAAAAGCTCCTTGCTTCTTGCGGAGTGAGAAATCCTGATGATTTCATCGTGACCTGCGAAGATGATTTCGTGTTCGCCCGTAATCGTGCCGCCTCTGACTGCGTGAATGCCGATTTCATTCTTCGTTCTTTTTTCACGCTTTGAATGGCGGTCATATTCATAGGTTGTTTCGCTGTCAAGCTCTTCCTTGATTGCATCTGCGATCATAAGAGCAGTGCCGCTGGGGGCATCGACTTTCTGATTGTGATGCATTTCAACGATTTCAATATCAAAATCGTTACCAAGAACTGCGGTTGCTTTCTTTGCGAGTTCAACAACAAGGTTAACACCGAGCGACATATTTGCGCTGAAGAAAACGGGAATCTTTTCGGCAGCGGATTTTAAAAGCGATTTCTGCGAATCGTTGAGACCTGTTGTGCAGATAACGGCAGGGATGCCGTTTGCTACTGCGTATTCAAGCAGACCGCCGAGTGCAGACGGATTTGAAAAGTCGATGATAACGTCGGCTTTTTTTGTTATGTCATCAGGGATGAGTGCAGGGGAAGCATATACGGGATAACCGTAAAGATTCTCTGCATAGATATCAATGCCGCCGATGATTTCAGCATCCTTTGTAACAGCAACGTTTGCTGTTACAGCCTTGCCCATTTTTCCGTTGCATCCGCTTAATAAAATTCCTGCCATTTTGATTTACCTCAAATAAATTAATTATACAAGACCGTGCTTTACAAGACTTGCTCTGAGCTTATCTTTTGCAGCGTCTGTCATTTCATAGAGGGGGAGTCTGCAAGCACCGACGTCAAGACCCATCATATTCATTGCTTCCTTAACGGGGATAGGATTAACGTCAAGGAAGAGGTTGTTACAAAGATCAAGATATTCAAGCTGAAGCTTGCGGCTGCCTTCGTAATCGCCTGCAAGGAACTTTGCAGGGATATCGTGAGCAACCTGAGGAAGAATGTTTGAAAGAACAGAGATGCTTCCCTTACCGCCAAGTGACAT
>JAGBUT010000234.1 GCA_017630695.1 Clostridia bacterium | reverse complement strand
TGTCTGTTGCGTGAAATATCATATAAATACCGTCGTCACGGTAAAGAAAACTGCAATGCCCCGTGTGATA
The DNA here is from genome assembly GCA_017630695.1 of Clostridia bacterium. Classification (GTDB taxonomy): domain Bacteria; phylum Bacillota; class Clostridia; order Oscillospirales; family Acutalibacteraceae; genus CAG-177. The sequence goes on along the minus strand of JAGBUT010000234.1, from coordinate 2,610 downwards.
GAGACCTGTTGTTGTATTTTTGCTGAAGAACGGGATCGCGCTCTTGACCCAGCAACGGGGATTCATCGGGTCATCGCCCGAAAGGGTCAGAATTCCCATGCAGTATCCGCCTGAACTGTAACAGCGTGCGGAATAGACTAAATAAGAACTGTCACCCTTGTAAAGTGCCGCAGGTCCTTCGTTAACCCACCAACCTCTTTTTTCCCAACTATATTCGGGCTCCGAAATCATTGCGCCTTTCTGACCCGACTTAAGAGTATAAGGATTTTCCATTTCGGCAATGTAAATGCATTGGTGTCCGACGTTCAGATAAGCCGAGCAAACATAATAGAGTTTTTCGCCGTGTCTGAAATAAGTGCCGTCAATGTTATTAAGACCGTCGGGAGCAAGAATTCCCTTGAATTCATATTCACCCATAATGTCATCGGTTTTGCTTTCAAGCACAAAGCCATAGCGGTAATAATCGCCGTGATCTTCGTCGGCGTTGCCGTATGGCATTGCACCTCTCGGCACGGTTTCGCTGTCAAAAATACCGCAGGAAATAATATACCATTTTTCGCCGATTCTGAATATTTCGGGTGCCCATATATTGTCTTTTACGCCGTCTTGTCCCGTTCTGTAAACGGTTTTGCGTTCAATTTCGGCAGTATCTTCGGGCGATGCAATTCTGATAATATCAATGCGGTCATTGAGCGTATACATATAATATGTGTATCCGCCGTCCTCAACCATAAACGGGTCGCCGCCTTCATTGAAATCAACGGGTATTTCAGTTTCTTTGCCGAGAAAAGGAAGACCCGTCAGTGCACAAAGCTGAATCAGCAATGCAACTGAAACAGAAACGATTTTTGTAATTATGCTCATTTTTACGGTTTCTCCTTCCTTTTTCAACTGAATTTATTATACCATATAGGAAAATATTTTACAATAAAATTCAGAGGTCGCATTGCTTGACAAGGTTAAGCAACAAACTATATAATTTTATTATCAAAAACCATCAGAGGTGCAATATGAAAAAGGTTATTGTTGTTTCAAAAACTCATCTTGATCTGGGATTTACGGACTATGCCGAAAATATCAAGCAAAAATATATTCATTATTTCATTCCCGATGCCATAGAGCTTGCCGAAAAGGTTAATACAGACGGCAAAAAACATTTTGTATGGACAACGGGTTCATGGATTTTAAAAGAAGCCCTCAAAAATCCTGAACAAAAAGACAAACTTATAAAAGCTATTAAAGACGGCAACATTGCCCCCCACGCAATGCCGTTTACAACTCATACCGAATTGCTTGACGAGGATTCTCTTGATTATGGGTTATCGATTGTCCGTGATCTTGATGAATTCCGTGGCAGAAAAACCGTTTCTGCCAAGATGACAGATGTACCCGGTCACACAAAGGGACTTGTGAGCCTTCTTGCACGCAACGGAATCAAACTTTTGCATATCGGCGTCAACGGTGCGTCTGCACTTGTGGATGTTCCGCCTTGTTTTGTCTGGAAAAACGGAGATGACGAAATTGTTGTGATTTATTCGGGAGATTACGGCGGAGCATTCAGATGCGATCTGGTTGACGAAGTTCTCTATTTCGACCATACGCTTGATAACCACGGTGCTCCGTCACCTCAGAAAGTGCTTGACAAAATCAATGAAATACAGAGCGAATACCCCGATTATGAAATCACCGCAGGCACAATGGACGACTTTGCAGAAGTTATCTGGGAAGTTCGTGAAAAACTGCCTGTGTTTGAGGGGGAAATGGGTGACACCTGGATTCACGGAAGTGCCACAGACCCATATAAATCTGCCTCTCTGCGCACCCTAATAACTCTTAAAAATCAATGGCTTTGCGACGGCAGTCTTGACCGTGACTCAGAGGAATACAAAAATCTGGCTGATGCGATTCTTTGCCTTGCTGAACAGACCTGCGGTATGGATTCAAAGACATATTTTGCTGACTACGGCAACTATCTCAAAAAGGATTTTGAGCAAGCAAGAAAAGCGGATAAGGTTAAAGCAGGTCATCTGTATTCCGATGCCGAAAAATGCAGTTATTCTGTTATCGAAAAGAGCTGGGCAGAGCAGAGAGCATATATCGGCATTGCCCTTGATGCTTTGAGCGATGAACATAAGATGATTGCAAAAGCGGAAATTGATAAGCTCATTCCGACTGAACCCGTCCGAGTTAACGAAAATAAAACCGCTACACTCAAAGTCGGCGAATGGACTCTTGAAATCAATAAAAACGGCGGTATCGGTTCATTAAAAAACGGTGAGAATGAGATTATAAGAGAAAACAACGAACCTCTCTTCACATACCGTTCTTTCTGTAACGAAGATTATAACTACTGGCTCAATCATTATTCACGAAACCTTAAAGAAACGGCTGTCTGGGCACTCGGCGACTTTGCAAGACCCGAAATGAACCTCGTTGAAGGCAAATATCCGTCGGGACGTTTTCCCTATCAGGTTTCGGAAATGTGTGCCTGTGAATCACAAATCATCGTTAATCTTGTATGCGACAAAAAATTATGCGATGAACTCGGCGCACCCCGACTTATTCAAGTGATTTATACGCTTACGGAAAACGGATTGAATGTAAATGTTT
>JAGBUT010000233.1 GCA_017630695.1 Clostridia bacterium | reverse complement strand
CTCACTCTCGGCGGCGAAATCCCCTCAACGAAAGGACTTCTGTGATGATTGCAATTATATATGACGGATGCGGAAATCTCTTTTCGCTCTCCTCTTCGCTTGAAAGCCTCGGTATCGAGTGCAAAATCACAAGCGACAAAACCGAAATTGAAAATGCCGATAAGATTATTCTTCCCGGTGTTGGTGCCTTTGCCGATGCGGCAAAGAAACTCAAAGACAGCGGACTCGGTAAGCTTGTCTGTGATTTAGCCGCACAGGGCAAACCCATTCTCGGCATTTGCCTTGGTATGCAGATGCTCTTTGAAAAGAGCTTTGAATACGGCGCACATATGGGTCTCGGTCTTATCAAAGGATACGTTGGTCCTCTTGAAGGTCAGATTTCCAAAGACCTGAAAATCCCTCATATGGGTTGGAATAAACTTAATCTTGCAAAAGCTGACCCTATTTTCAAATACACTCAGCCCGGCGATTATATGTATTTCGTTCACTCCTTCTATGCAAGAAACTGCGTTGAAAACACCCTCGCTTTTGCTGAATACGGTGTTGCAGTGCCTGCAATCGTCAAAAACGGCAACGTTTACGGAATGCAGTTCCACCCCGAAAAAAGCGGCGCAAAGGGCCTCGCTCTTCTCAAGGCATTTTCAGAAATAGGTGATTGATATGATTCAGATTTTCCCCGCTACCGATATTATCGGCGGCAAGGTTGTTCGTCTTACAAAGGGCGATTACAACGAGGTTAAAATATATGCCGATTCCCCTGCCGAAATGGCTCTTGAATTTATGAAATCGGGCGCAACAAACCTTCATATGGTTGACCTCGACGGTGCAAAGCACGGCTCACCCGTTAACTTTGACTGCATCAGAGAGGCTGCGCAAATCAAGGGTCTTTTCATCGAAGTAGGCGGCGGTATCCGTGATATGAAACGAATTGAGGATTACCTCAACCTTGGTGTTAAAAGAGTTATCCTCGGCACTGCGGCTATCAAGAATTATCCCTTTGTCGAAGAAGCTGTCAAGGAATTCAGCGATGCCGTTGCAGTTGGCGTTGATGCCAAAAACGGTCTTGTAGCCGTTAACGGTTGGCAGGAAACAACAAGCGTTGATTCCGTTGAATTCTGCAGAAAGCTCCGTGACACAGGCGTTAAAACGGTTATTTATACCGATATTTCAAAAGACGGTATGCTCTCGGGCACAAACCTTGAGATTTACAAAGAACTTTCAGCAATCGAAGGTCTTGATATCGTTGCATCAGGAGGCATCACCTTCATTGACGAAATCAAAACGCTCAAAGAAATGAATATCTACGGCGCAATCCTCGGCAAAGCAATTTACGAGGGCAAATTAAACCTTAAAGAAGCCATTGATGCTGCAGGAGGTACGAAATGATTACAAAAAGAATAATCCCCTGCCTTGACGTGCGAAACGGCAGAGTTGTCAAAGGCGTTAACTTTGAGGGAATTCAGGACGTAGCATCACCCGTTGAACTTGCTCATTTTTATAATGACAGCGGTGCTGACGAGCTTGTTTTCTACGATATTACGGCTTCCTATGAAAACAGAGGTCTTTTCACCGACGCTCTCACTCAGGTTGCAAAAGAAATTTTCATTCCGCTGACTGTTGGCGGCGGCATCAACACTCTTGATGATTTTGACCGTGTACTCAAATGCGGTGCCGACAAGGTATCCGTTAACTCGGGCGCAATCAAAGATCCCTCACTCATCGAAAAGGCTGCAAAGAAATACGGCGACCAATGCGTTGTGCTTTCAATGGATATCAAGCGTGTTGACGGCAAATTCCGCATTTTCAGCAAAGGCGGAAGAGTTGACACGGGCATTGACGCTCTTGAATGGGCTAAAAACGGTGAAAACAGCGGTGCAGGTGAGCTTGTTGTAAACAGCATCGACACCGACGGTGTAAAGCAGGGCTTCGACCTTGAAATGCTTCAGGCAATCAGTGAGCTTGTAACAATCCCCGTTATCGCAAGCGGCGGCGCAGGTAAAAAAGAAGATTTCCTTGAACTTTTCAGAGCAGGCTGTGCCGACGCAGGTCTTGCCGCTTCAATCTTCCATTTCAAGGAATTGAGCATCGCAGACCTTAAAAAATATCTTAACGACAACGACATAGAAATGAGGATATAAATATGACCGATCTTAAATTCGATGCAAACGGACTTATTCCTGCAATTATTCAGGATCATTACACAAAAAAGGTTCTTATGCTTGCATATATGAACGCTGAAAGCCTTGAAATCACTATGAAAGAAGGCAAAACATGTTTCTGGAGCAGAAGCCGTCAGGAGCTCTGGAGAAAGGGCGCAACCTCGGGAAACTTCCAGACGGTTGTAAGCATCAGAACAGACTGCGATAAGGACACTCTTCTTATCGACGTTATCAAGGAAGGCCCCGCTTGTCACACAGGCAGTGAGACCTGCTTCTTCAATGATATTATGCAGGGCGAAGAGGCTTTCTCATACGAAGGTCTTTACGATATGCTCGTTGGCAGAAAAGTCAATAAAAAAGAAGGCTCATACACAACCTACCTTTTCGAAAAAGGAATTGATAAGATTCTCAAGAAGGTCGGTGAAGAATGCACAGAAGTTATCATCGGTGCAAAGGGCGGCGACAAAGCAGAAACCGTTTATGAAATCGCTGACCTTATCTATCACATCACCGTTATGATGATTGAAATGGGCATCTCACTTGATGAAGTTACCGCAGAACTCGCAAAGCGTCACATCGTTGACCACAAGGTAAAGCAGGAGAAAATGCAGTAAATTCAGAACCAAAGAGGAATAATTATGAAAAAGCATAATCATCTTGTCACGCTTGCTCTCTCGGCAATGTTTCTCGCTCTGGCATTTGTGCTGCCGTTTCTGACGGGACAGATTCAGCCGATAGGCAATATGCTTTGCCCGATGCATATCCCCGTTATCCTTTGCGGATTCATCTGCGGAGGACCTTGGGGTATGGCTGTCGGATTCATTGCGCCTCTGCTTCGCTCTGTCATTCTCGGTATGCCGCCGATATATCCCGTTGCGTTTGCGATGGCTTTTGAGCTTGCGGCTTACGGTCTGATAAGCGGAATCCTCTATCGCATATTCCCGAAAAAGAAGGGTTACATATACTGCTCACTCATCATTTCAATGCTCGTGGGCAGACTTATCTGGGGCATTGTTCAGTTTGCCTGCGCAGGTCTCGACGCAACGAAATTCGGTTTTGCCGCATTCTTTGCAGGTGCAGTAACAAACGCAATTCCCGGCATTATTCTTCAGATAATTCTTATCCCCGTTATCGTAATACTTCTTGAAAAAACACGGTTGATAAACAGAAAAAAACTATAAAAAAATCGGCTTGAACGGAAACTCTGTCTGTTCAAGCCTTTTTATTTTTATATTACGTTTTAAATTACGATGTTATCAAGAACCGCTATCGCTTGGGCATATTCCTCACCCGAACGGAAAACAGGCAGGAATTTGAGAATCTGACCGTAAATACGTTTTTCCTCCGCTTCCTTTTTACGCTGATTATATTCTTCAAGCGCTTTAAGATATCGGGTTTTCAGCTCTTTGAGGAATTCGTTTTCAGTATAAACCTTGACCTTTTCCAATCCCAACTCGAGAGCCATCGCTTCAAGCTCTTTACACGCATCCGAGCCGTATTTTGAAACCATTTCTCTGAAAACT
>JAGBUT010000232.1 GCA_017630695.1 Clostridia bacterium | reverse complement strand
GGCAATAAAGCCTGTAGGTGTCAGAATGGTTTATCAGGTCAGCAATGCAGTCAATATTCCGGTTATCGGTATGGGCGGTGTTGCAACGGCAGAAGATGTTATTGAATATATGATGGCAGGCGCAACGGCTGTTGAAGTCGGCGCGGCAAATCTTGTTAATCCTTATGTTTGCAAGGAAATTATTGACGAGCTTCCTGCAGTCATGGCTAAATACGGTATTAAAAATTTAAATGATATAAAAGGATGTGCACACAATGGGTAAAGACGTAATTGTAGCATGTGACTTTGCTTCTGCTGAAGCAACGTTTGCATTTCTCGACAAATTTGAAGGCTGCACACGCAAGCCTTTCGTTAAAATCGGTATGGAGCTTTATTATGCAGAAGGCCCCGCAATTGTAAAAGAAATCAAAGCAAGAGGTCACAAGATTTTTCTTGATCTCAAACTTCACGATATCCCCAACACTGTCAAGAAAGCTATGGCTGTTCTATCAAACCTTGATGTTGATATCACCAACCTTCACGCTGCAGGTGCAACGGCAATGATGCAGGGTGCTCTTGAAGGTCTTACACGTCCTGACGGCACACGCCCGCTTCTTATTGCAGTTACACAGCTTACTTCAACCGATCAGGAAACTCTTGAGAGAGATATTCTTATCAACAAGCCCATCGACGAGGTTGTTATGTCCTATGCTGAAACAGCAAAGAATGCAGGTCTTGACGGTATCGTTTGTTCACCTCTTGAAGCAGGCAAGGTTCACGAGCGTTGCGGTGAAAAGTTCCTCACCATCACACCCGGTGTACGTTTTGCTGACGGTGACATCGGCGACCAGAAGCGTGTTATGACTCCTGCAGCTGCAAAGGAAATCGGTTCAGACTACATTGTTGTAGGTCGTCCCATCACAGCAGCAACAGACCCCGTTGCCGCTTACGAGCGTTGCGTTGCAGAATTTTGTGACTGATAAACAGAAAGATGAATTTTGAGATAAGGAGATAATACAATGGAAGCTTACAAAAGAGAGTTTATCGAATTCCTGCAGGGTGCAGGTGTTCTTAAGTTTGGCGATTTCACTGCAAAATCAGGCCGTAAAATTCCCTATTTTGTTAATGCAGGTATGATTAAGACCGGTGACCAGATTACCAAGATGGGCGAATTCTATGCCAAAGCTTATTTTGACAAGCTCGGCAAAAAAGAAGCTGTTCTCTACGGACCTGCTTACAAGGGTATTTCCCTTTCAATTTCAGCAGCTGTTGCACTTTCAAAGAACGGTCTCAATGTTCCCTTCTTCTTCAACCGTAAGGAAGTAAAGGACCATGGTGAAGGCGGCACATTCGTAGGTTATGTACCTGCTGAAGGTGAAGAAATTGTTATCATCGAGGATGTTATCACAGCGGGTACTGCTATCCGTGAATCAATGGAAATCCTCGGTAACCTTGACGGCACAAAAGTTATCGCTACATTCATTATGGTTGACCGTAAGGAAAAAGGTCAATCAGAAAAGGGTGCTATGCAGGAAATCGAAGAGCAGTTCGGCTTCCCCGTTTACTCTGTTGTTGATGTTTACGACATCATTGAGTACCTCGAAGAAGACCCTGCAAACGAGGAAAATGTTACCCGTATCAAAAACTACCTTGCTGTGAATGGAGCAAAATAAATGAAAAATCTTATGAACATCACCGATCTGGCCGTCGAAGAAATCGATGAGCTGGTTGCGGTTGCAGAGGATATTATTGCAAACCCCGTAAAGTACCGCGATAAGTGCAGATATAAAAAACTTGCAACTCTTTTCTTTGAACCTTCAACAAGAACCCGTCTCAGCTTTGAGGCGGCTATGCTGGAGCTTGGCGGTTCGGTGCTTGGCTTTTCTGAAGCAAATTCATCGTCAGCCGTAAAGGGCGAAAGCGTTGCCGATACAGCAAGAACAGTAAGCTGTTATGCGGATATTATCGCAATGCGCCACCCCAAAGAAGGTGCGCCTCTTGTTGCGTCAATGGCGGCAAGTGTTCCCATTATCAATGCAGGTGACGGCGGACACAACCACCCTACTCAGACGCTTACCGACCTTCTCACAATCAAGCGTGAAAAGGGCAGACTCAATAATCTGACAATCGGCTTCTGCGGTGACCTCAAGTTCGGCAGAACCGTTCATTCGCTTATTGAGGCTATGGCAAGATATACAGGCATCAGGGTTGTTCTTATCTCACCCGATGAGCTTAAGCTTCCCGGTTATCTCAAAAAGGAAACTCTTGATGCAAAGGGTATTGAATACCTTGAAACAACAGATCTGAGTGCGGTTATGCCTGAGCTTGACATTCTCTATATGACCCGTGTTCAGAGAGAACGTTTCTTCAACGAAGAAGATTATCTTCGCCTTAAAGACAGCTACATTCTCACTCCTGCAAAGCTCGAAAACGCAAAATCAGACCTTGCGATTCTTCATCCGCTGCCCAGAGTCAATGAGATTCACACCTCGGTTGACTCTGACCCGAGAGCCTGCTATTTCAGACAGGTTCTTAACGGAAAGTTTATCCGCATGGCTCTTATCCTTAAGCTTCTGGAGGTGGAATAATGCATATAGATTCAATTAAAAACGGCTTTGTTCTTGACCATATCAAGGCGGGCAAAAGCATGGAGATTTATAACCACCTTGAGCTGGATAAACTTGACTGCACCGTTGCAATCATCAAGAATGTCCACAGCAAGAAGATGGGCTCAAAGGATATTATAAAGATAGACTCCGATATGAAGATTGACCTTGATGTTC